>NZ_JBFRPJ010000089.1:0-11902 GCF_041471945.1 Vibrio sp. 10N.261.51.A4 | reverse complement strand
CGTGAATTATTTCTGCCCCATTGTGTGTTTCGATCCCACTAAGCGCTATCGACTAACATAACTTTTTCCAAAATAAAACTAATACAAAAAGTCAATTACTATATACCAGACTGGCTCAACTCATTAGTTGAAATTCACTAAACTTAGCAAAATTAGGTGTGTTTGAACTACCACTAAAGGTAAAAAGCATAAGTCCTTTTGCTTGGCCGTTTAATGTCTTCGCAGATCCAATGACTTGCCAAGAGCGTTTTTGATTACATCCCAAGAATGCAGTGATAGTACCATCATTTTTTTCTATCTTAACTGACGCTGTCTTGCCTTCAAATGTGCGAAGTTGTTTGATCTCTGGTTGACCATTTTGCTCGACAACAAAGACCAGTGAGCGCTCGCCCATAAACATCTCTTTACTAATTTTAATGTAGTTATCGTTGTCCCAGTATATCCCCAGCCCTGCTTGCTCAAATGGCAGGTCTGGACTTAGGCTAATGGTGACTTCAGCGCTGTAATTGGGCTTAGAAATAGGGTGGATAAATAGATTATCGACATCGCCTGAGCCAGCCCCAAAAATGTTGCCCTGTTGGACTTGCATAGACAGCACACCGTTGTCCAAAGACCAGTGGTTCGGATTCTCATTTTGAATGTGCCAGTCATTTAGGTTATTCATTGTAGGTTCCTTATTATTAGATCATGCGCTGACGAAGCTGGTAAAAGATATCTTCGAGGTTGCCAAGGTTCTGCTGTTTAATGCGTTTAAGCTGTTGTTGTACCGTGTCATACATTAGCTGATTGTCCATATCATTCAATGTTGCGTAGTAGCTTGTTCGCCGGCCTAAAATAAAGTTGTTTTGGTCGTTTTCACTCATCATCATAAATTGATCAATGGTACGCAAGAAAGCCTCTTTATCATGTGGAAGCTGACCATTGAGCTCCATTAATAAATTGATGCCATGATAGTTACCGTAGTTCCCAGTGATACTGTCTAATTTGCTGATCAGTTGGTATTGCTCTTCAAGCATTTCGCGTTCAGTCAGTGGTGTGAACTGGCCGCTTTGCACCATATCATCCAACTCTGTACCGGGCTTCACAGCTAAAGATAAGATACGGATTTCCTCTGGGTTGATCTGATTGAGAAGCAGCGCCGTTTCGTTAACATGTTGCTCTGATAGCTCTTTACCACCAAGACCGAGAATGATGAACGTCATCATTTTCATTCCAGCCTGCTTGGCATATTGCGCTGATTTTAATATTGATTTTGGTGTAATACCTTTTTTCATCAATTTTAGAACATCCAGCGAACCTGACTCCATACCGCAATAGAGCATATTTAGCCCCGCCTCACAGATCGCTTTCATTTCAGCTGGCGATTTTTTGGTCATGGTCTGTGCTCGGCCGTATGAGCTTATCTGTTTTAGCTCTGGGAACGCTTCTTTTAGGGTGCGAAGAACGTCGAGTAAATCTTCTGTTTCCATAGCGAAAGAGTCGCCATCTTGTAAGAAACAGCTGTCAAATTTACGATTCTTATAGAACGCCTTTGCAGCCCAGATATCACGTTTGATCTCTTCGACAGGACGAATAGAGAACTCCATTCCTTCAAATAGGGTACAGAACTTACATTTATTCCACGGGCACCCTTGTGTGGTTCTGATAAGCAAACTGTCTGCTTCTGATGGTGGGCGTATTGGGCCCTGTTGAAAATGTATCTGTGACATGGCTATTTATCCAATGAATTGAAATTGATTTGGCCATCCTACGGCAAATTTTACACGGTAAAAACGCGGTATTATTTGAATTATTATCAAAAACAAATAGATAAACACCGTGCACATCACCACACAACGCGATCTAATTCCCTCTTTATGGTCAGACTTAAAAATCAATTCTCAAGCTAAATTTGATAATAAATCAATTTCTAGACTGTTTTTACTTTGCAATAATCACCGTAATATACACCCAAACCAACAACGCAGCACACCATCAGCTGCTTCAACTCCATACAAAGGAACACACTATGACTAAGCTAACTATCGTTGCAAACATCGTGGCCAATGAAGACAAAATCGAACTGGTAAAAGCAGAGCTGTTGAAATTAATCGACGTCACTCGTGCCGAAGACGGTTGCATCAACTATGACCTCCACCAAGACAACGAAAAACCAGCACACTTCACTTTCTACGAAAACTGGGTATCACGTGAACTTTGGCAAGCACATATGGGTAATCAACACCTTGCCGATTATATGGCAGCAGCTGAAGGCTGTGTGGCTAGCTTCGTTGTAAACGAAATGACCCAAATCGCTTAAGCCAACTTTGTATACCCCCTTATTTGAGTCAATGGCTTTAAAAGTTTTTTGCTCAAATACACTTGTTTTCATCTACGTATTTTCTTGGTTTACATATCATGATCACAGACCTTTGGTTTTATGTTGCAGCGATACCTGCCGTTTTTTTCTATGGCATGGGCAAGGGAGGGGTCGGCGGTATTTTGGGGATGCTATCGGTACCTTTGATGGCGATGAGCGTATCGCCAGTTCAAGCCGCTGCGATTTTATTACCATTATTGTGTGGTATGGATTTAATGGCGCTGTTTTACCACCGCAAGAACTGCAATTACGTCGAGCTAAAAAGTATGATGCCCTTCGCTATTTTGGGGGTGATGAGTGCTGCTTATTTTATGGGTAGTCTGTCAACATCTGTAGTTGAACTTATCATTGGGGGGCTGGCTTTGGTCTTTTTAACACAAAAGTTTCTGCTAAAGCAGGTTCAATTTAGCCACCCGATAAAGGGCTATGCCTTAAGTATGTTGTCTGGGTTTTCCAGTACAATTGCCCATGCCGGTGGTCCGCCTGCAAGCATGCATCTACTGCCAAAAAATCTGCCGAAAGAACAATTAATCGGCACCAGCGTAGTATTTTTCACGGTGCTTAATTTTATTAAGTTGATCCCATACAGCTATATGGGGCTGCTCGATATGCAAAACTTGATGACCTCGTTAGTTTTGGTGCCGATTGCGTTTTTAGGGGTTAGAGCCGGTGTGTGGATGGTGAATATCATCTCTCAAGAGTTGATTTACAAGATAAGTTATAGCGTTCTGTTTCTTACGGGAACAAAGATGCTCTATTCCGGCCTCACGGCACTTTAAATGCGATTTTAAAACCTCTTTTTCTTTTATCATAAGGTCACGTTATGTCTAACATTATCAATCTCGGGATTACCGATTTATCTTTTCATCGCGTTACTGCATCGATAGTTAGCCATGTCTTAACTGATATGGGTTTTCAGGTGGAACGTGTCTACGCACCACATCAAGAAAATTTCCAAAATCTAAAAGTGGGCCGTATCGACATGCTCTCTTCTGCCTGGTTACCTTCAAGCCACGGTATCTATAAATCCGATGTTGAAACGGTAGAGCCTTTGTTAGAGTTAGGTTTGCACTATAAACCGTACGCTCTATGGGGGGTGCCCGATTATGTACCTGAGGAGGTTGTTTCACAAATCAGTGACCTATTAAAACCAGAAGTCGTTAAGCGCACCAACAAACACATTCAAGGTATTAACCCAGGTGCTGGCATTACCCGATTCTCTATTGAAATGATGGACCAATATGGATTAAGCGATGTGGGTTATCATTTTCACTCTGGTTCAGAAGAGGATTGCTTTGGTGCCTACGAACGTGCGGTTGAAAATAATGAGTGGGTTATTGTGCCATTGTGGAAACCACAGTTCTTGCACCACCTATTTACTATCCGTGAATTAAAAGAGCCCAAAGGATTATTGGGTAGCGTTGATCGCGCCATATTATTACTTCGACAAGAAAGATCAATCGTATTTACCCCAGCACAGTTGGCACAGCTAGATCAATTGCGCTTTTCAAATGAAATCATCGCAGAATTGGATTACAAGGTTTGCCGTGCGGGATTAGCGGTTGATGATGTGACTCGTGAGTGGTTGGACAACCATCAGTAGTTAAGACCATCACCGCTTTACTGAGGGCTGGCAATTTCCACGCCCTCACAACCTCAACAGTTAACCCAATAGAATCCCTTTGTCCTTCATTTGGATTAGAATCTGTTCGGTCTTTTCTCTAAGCATATCCCTTAATAGGCGGACGGTTGGGGTAATAGATTGTCGGCTTGGGCATATTAACCAAAGCTCAGTGGAAGTCGGTTTATAGTCTGCCATTACATTGACCACTTTCCCTGTTAGCAAGTCATCGGCCATATCGAGGCAAGACTTGATTGCTACCCCTTTCCCCGCCACACACCAGCGCCGAACAAGATCGCCATCATTAGATGCTCTGTTACCTTTCAGTTTTACCTTAATGTCCTCTTTTCCATCATTAAACAACCACTCATTTTGCAAAATATCATGTAACTGGTAAAACAGGGCATTATGTTCAAGCAGATCATCTGGCTCGGATGGAGTACCGTATTTTGCTAAATACTCCGGGCTGGCGCACAACAGCCTTGGCACATCACAAATTTTAAAACCGTACATACTCGCATCGGTTGGTGAGCCATAGCGCAGCGCCATATCAACAGAATCTCGATAAAAATCGATGTTGCTGTCACTGATACCGGAGCGAAGTGAAACGTCTGGGTAGTCCAACAAAAATTCATCAAGCCAAGGTGTGACCACATTTCGGCCCAAATCAGACGAAAGGGCGATGCGGATCTCTCCATCAATAATCCCTAGCTCTTCACGCATGTTCATTTTGGCTTTTTCAAGCATCTTCAACGCCTCTTCACACTGAGGCAAATAACGCTCGCCGGCAGAAGATAAGCGTAAATGACGAGTCGTTCGTACAAATAATTCAACCCCTAATGATGCCTCAACACGTTTCACCGCCGCACTTGCCGTTGCCGTGCGCATATCCAGATTTGTCGCAGCAGCAGTGATGCTGCGAAACTCTGCGACTTTTAAAATGACCTGAAAATCCTCTAAGAGCATAACCGTTACCTTTTAATCAGTGTGTTAACAAAATCTGAAAATGACTATCCCTTTATATCGCACCACATGAAATATTAAAAGATTATTATCAAATTTTAATTGGTAATTATTCAATTGACGGGCTGTTTTTCATTGGTAATGTTCGCACTATTATACCTCCATACCAACAACGCAGTGCGCTAAGCACGGCACTAACTCAGAACGAAGGAAACTCCTATGACTACATTAACGATTGTTGCAAACATCAAAGCCAATGACGACAAAATTGAACTTGTGAAAGCTGAGCTACTAAAACTTATCGAGATAACTCGTGCTGAAGAAGGTTGCATCAACTATGACCTTCATCAAGACAACGACAACCCAGCGCATTTTACTTTTTATGAAAACTGGGTATCACGTGAACTTTGGCAAGCTCATATGGGCAACCAGCACCTTGCTGACTACATGACAGCAACCGAAGGCTCTGTCGCAAGTTTCACTGTCAACGAAATGACCAAGATCGCTTAGTTAAAAATTAACGTATTTAAACATTCAATTATCAAAATAGATTTGAAAGTATTTACAATATAAGTCAGTAATTGAGTGTAGTACCTGTACTACATTTAGTGAGTAACTCAATATGACATGACGAGTTGCCCTATCACTAAAACATTAAAGACATCAAAATTACCGACGATTTCGGTATCAAATTTAAAAGGAACATCCCATGACTACATTAACGATTGTTGCAAACATCAAAGCTAATGACGACAAAATTGAACTGGTGAAAGCCGAGCTACTAAAGCTTATCGACATTACTCGCGCTGAAGAAGGTTGCATCAACTATGACCTTCATCAAGACAACGAAAACCCAGCGCATTTTACTTTTTATGAAAACTGGGTATCACGTGAACTTTGGCAGGCTCATATGGGCAACCAGCACCTTGCGGACTACATGACAGCAACGGAAGGCTCTGTCGCAAGCTTCACAGTCAACGAAATGACTAAGATCGCGTAACGACAACATAAAACAAGCTTGTTATAGCACTATGCCCTGACTAAAACGGTTAGGGCATCAAAGAACACCAATGAGGCTCGACATGAAAAATATCAAAATCTTACTAACACTTGCGACTGCGATGATAGTTAACACAGCGCAAGCGGCTGATATCGAAGTGGTTGCCAAGCTTGATGGCACACGACCAGGGAACATTACAGTAACGAAGCAGGGGCGTACTTTCCTTTCTATGCAACCCCTTGATGCACCTGAACTTCGTGTTGTTGAATTGATGAAGGATGGCTCAACCAAAGCATTTCCAACCCAAGACTGGGCAGATGGTCCAGATAAAGGTGAGGTTGGTTTGGCTTCAGTAATCGGTATTGATAGTACCGATGATGGTGTTGTGTGGGTGTTAGATATGGGCAGTGAAACTTCGCCTTCGCAAATTGTTGCATGGGATACCGTCAACGATAAGCTATTTAAACGCATTGAAATTGGAAAAGACGTACAGGTCGGTAACTCTTTTTTACAGGATTTTGCATTAGATACACTGCGTAACCAGATGTACATTGCCGATACGAGTTTAGGTAATCTGTATGGCGAAGCTGCGCCTGCCTTTGTTGTTGTAGATTTAAATACAGGTAAATCTCGCCGCGTTTTGCAATCAAATAAAGCACTGCTTTCACCTGAGCATGAGGTTGTGATTGATAGTTCTCGTATGGCGACAAAGCGTGAAGATGGTAGCGTTGATGCGCTTTATCTTGGTGTGAATCCAATCACTATTGATGCAAATAATGAATGGCTATATTTTGGTACAGTCAATGGTAGTGCTATCTACCGTATTCCTGCCGCTGCTCTTGCTAACACAGCGCTTAGTGAAGATGCATTGGCCGAGCAGATTGAATTTTTCAGTGAAAAACGTCCAAGTGATGGCATGATTATCGCAGATAACGGTGATATCTATGTCGGTGATATTGAGAAAAATGCTGTTGGTGTGGTGAATAAAGACGGCTACAAAATCTTTGCACAAGATGACAAGTTATTGTCATGGGCAGATGGTTTCTCTATCCAGGGTGATTACTTGTACGTCACTCAAAACTCTCTTCACTTCCACCCTGCTTTTAACGAAGGTGAAGAAGGTTCTAGAAAGCCATATCATGTCTTGCGAATCAAATTAGATTAAGGCGACAGTAGATAGATACGTAAATATCAAGCGTATGTATTTCATCAATGCATACGCTTTTTTATTAAGTGTAAATCGGCATCTATCAATTTATTTTTGATAATTATTCAAAAATTAGGCTGTTTTTGATTACTCTAGAGCCTTGTATTATCAATCTATCAGCAACGATAAGAGCGAAAGAACAATGAATAAAAAAATCACAATGGGTGTAACAGATTTATCATTCCATCGCACGACAGCTTCATTGGTTAGCAATGTATTGAAGACCATGGGCTTCGAAGTTGAGCGAATCTTTTCCCCTCATCAGGAAAATTTTGAAAAACTGAAAGCTGGTGAAATCGATATGCTCTCTTCTGCTTGGTTACCATCGAGCCATGGTATCTATAAGTCGGACGTTGAAAAAGTTGAGCCATTAATCGAGCTTGGACTTCATTACGAACCTTACGCACTGTGGGGTGTGCCGGATTACGTACCTGAAGAGATGGTCGCTGAAGTGGCGGATTTATTGAAGCCTGAAGTCGTCGAGCAAATGAGACCTAAAATTCAAGGTATTAATCCAGGAGCTGGAATCACTCGCTTCTCTATCCAGATGATGGAAGAGTACGGTTTAAGTAAAGCAGGCTATGAGTTTTTTACAGGCAGTGAAGACGACTGTTTTAGTGCTTTTGAAGATGCCGTCGCAAATAAAGAGTGGGTCATTGTGCCGCTATGGAAACCGCAATTTCTTCACTATCGTTATGATATTCGCGAGCTTATAGAGCCGAAAGGGCTGCTTGGAATTGTAGACCGAGCTGTACTGTTACTGAGAGATGATAAGAAAAATCTATTTACTGATGAACAGCTTAAAACCTTAGATTCATTACGTTTCTCCAACGATATTATTGCCGAGCTTGATTATAAAGTGTGCCGAGAGGGTAAACCGCAAGATGAAGTGACGTATGAATGGTTAGCTGCACAAGGTGTTATCTAACTAGGTTAACAGGTAAGTATCTCAACACTACCCGGTCGAGCAGTGTGATTATCAAAAATATATTGAATGTAATTAAAAGATTAGGCGGTTTATCTAGGGTAAAAAATCTCTATGATGAAGGTGTCCAATCAAAGGAGAAACAACATGCCAGCACCAACAACAATGAAAGCAATTGGTTTTACTCAATCACTAGCAATTACAGAGCAAGACAGCTTATTCGAGTTTGAAACAAGCCTGCCAGAGCTAAAAGACAATGACCTGCTGGTAAAAGTGAGTGCGACCTCGATTAACCCAGCAGATGCAAAAATACGTATCCGCAACGCACAAGATAAAACCCTAGAGCAGCCAAAAGTATTGGGCTATGACGCGGTGGGTGAAGTGGTTGCTAAAGGTGGCAATGTTTCAGGCTTCGAAATTGGTGACCGTGTTTATTACGCAGGTGATGTGACACGTATGGGTGCGAATGCTGAGTACCAAGCGGTCGATTACCGAATTACAGCTCACGCCCCAAAAAGCCTTTCTGACGAATCAGCAGCCGTTATGCCTCTCGCTACATTGACAGGTTGGGAAGCCTTGTTTGATCGCCTACGCGTTCGTCCAGAAGAGAAGAAATCTATTCTGATCATTGGTGGCGCAGGTGGTGTTGGTTCGATTACGGTTCAACTGGCGAAACAGCTTACTAACCTAACAGTGATTGCGACTGCTTCAAGACCAGAGACCGAGCAGTGGGTAAGAGATATGGGCGCTGACCATGTTGTGAATCACCGCAATCTGGTGGAGTCGGTACGTGAGCAAGGCATTCAGCATGTGGACTACATCTTCAACGTTGCAGATACCAAAGGCCATTGGGATGCAATGGTCGAGTTGATTGCTCCGCAAGGCATGATCAGTTCAATTGTAGAATTTGATGGTGGTGTTGATCTATCAAAACTACAAGGCAAATCAGCTGGATTCATCTGGGAACTGATGTTCACTCGCTCACTGTTTAACACTGACGATCTTCAGAAGCAGCAAGATATCCTATTCCAAGCTGCGAACTTGATTGATGCTGGCCGCATTAAGTCTACACTCACCACCACATTGAATGGTTTTAGTGTTGAGACGTTAAAAGACGCACACCAACGCATTGAAAGCAGCGCATCAATTGGCAAAACTGCGATTAAATACTAATTCAGACTTATAAAAACGGGATTTTTGATGAAACTGTATATCTACGAGCATTGTCCATTTTGTGCCCGTGTTGCTTATGTTGCTAATGCACTGAAGCTTAACGTTGAATACCAAGTTGTAGATTATGCTGATGCGCAAACTCTGATTGATTTAATCGGTCAAAAAATGGTGCCAGTTTTGGAGAAAGCGGATGGCAGAAAGCATGGATATCATTACTTACTTCATCGATCAAGCTGGTATTGATGCGGTAGCCGCACCATCAGAAGAGACGTTGGTATTTCAGCGTGAGGCATTCCCTTTGATTCAAAGAATTGGCTACCCTCGCTGGACGAAACTGAATCTAAAAGAGTTCGCGACTGAAGCAAGTGTTACTGCATGGCAAGCGAAGAAAGAGACAGAAGAGCTGAACTTTGTTCGCCTGTTAGAAAGCACAGAGCAGATTGTTGCAGATGTAAACGCACAGTTGCTTAACGCTGAAGCGTTGATCCAACCGAATGCGGGTAAATCACCACTGCCTCTGGTTGATCAGGCTATCTACTTCTCGCTACTGCGCGGCTTCTTTGTTGAGCCCACCGTTACTTGGCCGCAAGAGCTCAAGTTATGGCTGGAAACAAACAGTAATGAGCTAAGGTGCTAGTATACTAACTTTCTAGACTGGTTGGACGAAAGCGTATTAATTAGGCCCGAGTTATCAAGATGGTAGCTCGTTTTTTTTATTAATATAACCAGTCAAACTTAAAAATAGTAAAACCTGTGATTCCTTTTTACTCATTACTATTCCTCTTCCCCTAGAAGTAACCTCAAGGCAGGTTGGAAATCTTTACGACGTGATTTTCCATACCTGTAGTTATTCATTTATTTCTAATTTAGCAAAATCGCTGACTCATTTATGTCCAATTGTGTGTTTCACACTTAGAACTCACGATTGGAACTCACGATTGTGAAATCAATCATTCATTGATGATTGTTTATTTCATAATAACTTGATGAAAATGGATCGAAGGCTGGTTTTGCAAAGAACTCAGCCATAAACCGCTCAACCTGCAGTATCATTGTCTAGTTACGAACATGAACTTCACCGGATCTGCAATTGGCCGCCGGAACAAGCCTGATTCCGGCGCCCTTAGAGTTAAATCACATATTTTCCTCAGCAAATTCCGCTAGACGAGAGCGAACAACACCATTGAGATATATGTTGGCACTACCTTCGTAGTTCTTAAACTTCTCAATGACATAGGTGAGGCCAGAGGTAACAGGAGACAGATAATTACTATCAATTTGTGAAAGGTTACCGGATATAACAAGCTTGGTACCCTCACCACAACGAGTGATGATGGTTTTGAGTTGTGCTGCAGTTAAGTTTTGTGCCTCATCGACAAGAACGAATGCATGCTGAATCGAACGGCCACGCATAAAGTTTAAAGATTTGAACTGAATGTTCGCCTTATCAACAATATACTGGAGACTTTCATTTGGTAGAGCGTCCCCCTTATGCAAGCTTTCCATCGTGTCAGTTACCGCACCTAACCAAGGCAACATCTTCTCTTCTTCTGTACCTGGCAAGAAACCAATGGACTCTGCAATCTCTGGGGTTGATCGGGTTACGATCACCTTATCCACGATCCCTCGCTCGACCGACTGATCCAAAGCACTGGCTAGGGCTAAGTAGGTTTTCCCCGATCCTGCAGGGCCATTTAAGATAACTAGATCAATTTTAGGGTCGAGAAGTGCATGGAGAGCTATCCCTTGATAGACGTTTTTTGCATGGACCCCCCAAGCATTCTTGTGCAATAACCTTTCCTTACCGAGATCTAGTAATCGATAATGATCGCCATCCCTCCCGACAACCCTAGCAGCAAAGTCTGAATCTTCATCTAACAAATACTGGTTAACGTATAAATCACCTAACTGCTGGCACGGAATATCATGGTAAGTTCGACCATACTCTACAACTGTTTTTACATCTGTAATTTGCTGCCAGAAGTCACCATCAAAGCGCTGATAACCTTTTGATAATAGTTCTATGTCTTCAACTATTTTATCTTTTCGATAGTCTTCTACATGTTTCAAGCCAGCACTTCTGGCTTTAATGCGCATATTTATATCTTTCGTTACCAACACAACTTCTTGTGATTCATGCATTCGCTGTAGACACAAGGCACTATTGATAATGAAATTATCTGGACTATCTAAAGGCATCCAATCGGAGCCTGTTCTTCCGTTTAGTTCTATATAATCTGCAAATATAGATAGAGTTCCATCAGGGCTTGGTCCTTTATGTTCAATCAAAATCCCAGCTTGCACATCCTCAGGGCTTGCACCGTCAACTAAATGCTCAATGGTTTTAATTACAACACGGGCATCCCGCGCTACGTCTTTTTTGCTGTCCTTTATACGATCTAATTCTTCAAGCACAGTCATTGGAATAACAATACGGTGCTCTTCAAATGCATAAACTGCCATTGGGTCATGTAGCAACACATTAGTGTCAAGTACGTAGACTCGCTTCACATCATCACTTAAAACTTTACTCATGCAGCCACCTTCTCAGCTTGAAGACAATCATAAGACTCATTAACAGCCTTAAATCCACAGCCCTCTTTTTGCTTCAAGGTCTGAACGAATTTGGTAGATTTTTCGAACTTGACACCCGT
>NZ_JBFRPJ010000088.1:0-8986 GCF_041471945.1 Vibrio sp. 10N.261.51.A4 | reverse complement strand
CGCTAATCCGCGATGAACCTAAAAAAAGCGGCAATGAGCATCAGTAAGCCAAACGTTACAAGTTTCCATTTTTTTATCTGACGCAGAAGTTTCAACATCTATTTTATCTCTCATCAAGAAGGTTCTGATAACGCTAAGGTCGTCCCTATGAGAAAGATTATACCAGAGTAAAATCAAGCGTTTGCATTGAAACTTACTTGTCCATGTCTGCGGAAAATAAGCCTAGCTCTAATGTGCCCAACTTCGATTTAGAGCCTCCCTAAAAACAAACAATCATCACACCCGACTTCACTGACTTAACCCTCAAATCAACCTTGTATTGAATTGCTCCGTAAAACAAACCAAAGCGATGGAAATCGATTCGAAGTGATCGTTTTATCGGACTGTCATCTAATTTTTGTACTTTGATATAACAAATAGCTCAAAAGTTATTGAGCGATCGTTCAATTATATCAAATTTTCCACTATAGTTGATTGGTCAAACAACTCACAACAAGGAAAAGTTATGAATCCAAATACCGAATCTCAATCAACGCCGACTCGATCTATCCCTCAAGAAGCATTTGATTGGTACGACGAATATGCACACGGCCTGATTGATCGCAGAGAGTTTATGGCTCGTCTATCTGGGCTAGCTGTACTTGGCTTAACCATGACGACGCTAACTTCTGCACTGATTCCTAATTATGCGCAGGCAGAGCAAGTCTCTTTCAATGACCCTTCCATCAAAGCAACCTACGAGAAGTTTCCTTCACCTAAAGGACACGGCGAAGGCTATGGTTACTTGGTTGTACCCAAAGAGTTAGAGGGCAATGCGCCTGTTGTATTGGTCATTCATGAAAATAGAGGCCTCAATCCATACATAAAGGATGTGGCAAGACGACTCGCAGCGGCGGGGTTTATTGCGTTTGCACCTGATGCACTCTATTCGCTTGGCGGGTATCCAGGTAATGATGATGAAGGTCGAACGATGCAGAAGTCGCTATCAAAAGAGAAAATCGAAGAAGACTTTATCGCAGCGGCAAACTTCTTGAAGTCCCATGAAAAAAGTAACGGTAAGCTAGGCGCAGTCGGTTTCTGCTTCGGTGGCTATATCGTGAATATGTTGGCCGCTGTCATGCCAGAGCAACTCGATGCAGGCGTTCCATTTTATGGTACTCCTGCCGCACCAGATTTAAGAAAAAATGTAAAAGGCCCCTTGCTCATCCAATTTGCGGGAATCGATAAACGCGTGAATGCGACTTGGCCAGATTATGAAGCCGAACTCAAAGAGAACGAAGCAGACTACACAGCTTACATCTATGACGGCGTGAACCATGGCTTCCATAACGATTCAACTGGCCGCTATGCTGAAGAAGAAGCAGAGTTAGCTTGGAAACGTACACTTGAGTTCTTTAACCAAAAGCTTTCTTAATAGTTAGCTTTACTGAACCCGTTTTCTTTAGATTCCGAGTGACTGCCCTATTCCCTACAAAACCCAAAAGGCCTCGCACTCGCGAGGCCTTTGTTGGTCGGTAATCAGTTCCTCCCTTTTCCCATTACCAACAATAGGTTTGAGATGTAAACCAAGGGGGTTAGAAGGGGATTGTCGGTCGAGTCTCACGTACAGAAGCCTCGTTGATTCACTGACTTAACCGCTCATCAATGTAACTTCGCTTCAAACAAACCTATTGACCCGATCGCGCAAATAGATAATATAGATAGCTAGACGTCTACATGTCTTTTATTTATTAAATGGAGTTATCATGAACAGCTACAAAAAAATCACAGCATCCCTGTTGGCATTAGCTTTCGTATTCGGTGTAACAGGATGTGGAAAAAAAGACGAGGCTGTCATCAAGATTGGGGCGACAGTTGGCCCACATGCACAAGTTGTACAAGCTGTTGCCAAAGAAGCAGCAAAGCAAGGGATAAACATTGAACTCGTCGAGTTCTCAGACTATATCACCCCTAACGCAGCATTAGATGATGGAAGTATCCAACTGAACAGTTACCAGCATCAGCCATTCCTCGATAACTTTAATGCCAATCACGATAGCCAGTTAGTTTCTATCGGACGTTCAATTTTGATGCGTATGGGCGTTTACTCGAACAAGTACACTTCGCTTGATTCTATTCCCGAAAACGCTCGAATCGCGATTCCAAACGATCCAACGAATGGCGGGCGTGGACTATTACTGCTTGAAGATGCAGGGCTGATCTCATTAAAAGACAACGCTGGTTTCAACGCGTCTTTAAACGATATTGTTAGCAACCCGAAGAACATTCGATTTGTTGAAGTGGATGCCGCGCAGCTCCCCCGCTCTCTTGACGATGTAGATGCTGCTGCAATCACCATGAACTATGTAATGTCGGCTGGACTCGACCCTAAGAAACAAGGCATTTACTTAGAGAAAAAAGACGCACCTTTAGCAGTGATGGTTGTTGCAGCGCGAGAAGAAGACAAAAATAATGAAACGTATAAAAAGATTATCTCAATTTACCACTCACAAGAGATCAATGACTTTTTAGACAGCACTTTCAAAGGCACCATCGAAGCCGCAAATTAAGCTAAATCGTTTCAGATTTGGCGTTGCATGATACTCATAAAGCAACGCCAGATTTGAGTTGGCGGGTTGTCGTTGACGCATTCCAGCTTCTTTTCAAATTAGAGAGCAAAGCTTTAGTTACTTGAATGGAGGTTGAAAACCATATCGTCAGAGCAGGTTATGTAAGCATAAAATTCAATTAAATCTGGGGGCTTTGCATGAAAAAAGAAGTGATACTTTTTGATATAAACGAAACGGTTTTAAATTTGGAGTCATTACAGCCTAAATTTAAAGCGGTGTTTGGAAAGGAGGATGCATTATCACTTTGGTTTTCAAAGCTTTTACACTCTTCAACGGTTTGCATCGCAACAAACGTAAAATCTACTTTTTCTGAATTAGCGAATGCAGCGCTCAACGCTATTGCACAACGGTACAAGTGTGATTTAACGGCGGAAAGCAAAGGTGCCTTGTTAACTTCTTTTGCCAATCTACCACCGCACACAGATATTAAAGCGTCTTTGCTCAAATTGCGCGAGAACGGGTTTAAAACCGTCGCTTTTTCCAACTCATCCCTCGATCTCATCACTTCTCAAATCAAGAACTCAGGCTTAGAAGATTATTTCGACACCGTCATTTCCGTTGAAGAAACAGGCAGTTTCAAACCCAATTCAGATGTGTATAACTTTGCAGCCGAAACTTTAAAAGAGCCTGTCGAAAACCTTCGTCTTGTCGCTACTCATGATTGGGACACTCATGGTGCGCTATCCGCTGGCTTACAAGCAGCCTATATAGACCGAACAGGAGTTGAGTATCATTCCTTGTATTTGAAACCGGAGATTAGCTCAAGGACGATGAATGGTGTGGTGGAACAAATAATTAAGCACAATTTAGACAAGTAAAATCTCAAGAGACTTTTCTACTCCTGATTCGATACAACCACCCTGTAGTGGTCAACAAATTCCGGACACTGACTTAACCGCTTTGATCAACCTTGTGTTGAACTGCTCTGGTTATAGAGACGCTGTCGGTTACCTAAAAACTGCAGTTACCTAGCAACAAATATAAGCTAGAAACTACTGTAAGAATGAGGAACGCGTTTTTCTTCATCCCAGCCTAATAGCTCAATATTGATCAATGACTTGCGCTTCTCATTACACAGTGAAGCGATATTGATGATAGGCAGTTGGCTACGAAACTGCGCTGTAAGGATGACCTTTTTACTTTCGTTAAGGCTGCTTCTGCATTGCGACAAAATCGCTTCAGTATCTAGTTGGTGTGCGTTCTCGATAATTTGGATATCAGCATTCTCTTGATAGCAATCTATCAACCAAGATACAGCAGGCTCTTCTATGCTGGTGAGCACGATGACATCTTTTGTTGTGACCAATTCTTTGAGTTCAGATAGTTTGAGTTCAGTTTCCATAGTTACCCTCATTCAGCAGCAAATGCATTAAAGTCGATTGCCCAGTTTAGCCTGTGCTAAGTGGTAGCCTCTGTCGATCATCTCTTGTGAGCGATCAAACTCTAGGGTGCCACAAGCATTGCGTGGGATCTCAAGCGTGATATCGGCGGGGTAAGCGGCCAACTTTTGGCGAGCGATGGTCGATTGCATCGCATCAAATGCTTGGTTGGCAATATCGTAAAAAGCAAAGTTGAAGCTCATTTTGCTTTTTACACTGCTACCGAGGTTATCGATAAAATGCACAACCTTCTCATGCAGGTTGCTCTCTTTTGTTGGTAGGGAAACCGGTATCACTTCCTGTTGAAGCATTTCGGGTTCACCACCTAAGTTCACAGCCAGAGTAAAGTCTGTCTTATCACTAAAGGTAGGCGCAATCGGTACGGGATTGAGCACTCCGCCATCAATCAGCACTTCACCATTAATGACATGTGGAGTGAAGAACAGTGGCAAAGAGATGGAGGCGCGAATGGCATCAAACAGAGAACCGGATTGCAGCCAAACCTCTTTTTCTTCGGCGACGTTGGCAGCAACTGCGGTATAAGGGATAGGCAGATCTTCAATTGAAATCTCGCCGATCAGTCCACGCAGAGTGTCGATGATCTTGTCCCCTTTGAACATACCACTCGACTGCCATGAAAAGTCCAACAACATCGCCATATCACCTTGATCGATACTGGTGACCCACTCTTCAAATTCATCCAACTTGCCCGCAGCGTAGACACCACCGATAAGTGCGCCAATTGAACAGCCAGAAATGGATTTTATCTGATAGCCATGCTCAATTAACCAGCGGATGACTCCAACGTGAACCAAGCCTCTTGCGCCACCACTGCCAAGTACCAATGAGATCGTTTTTGCCATCATATTAATCCTTTAGTTTTAAATTCTAGGTGGGCTAACTCGCCGATTTACCAATTCGCCGATCTCAACTCACTGAATCACTCTCAGTCCATACGGGTAATGAAGGTTTGCTCGTCATCGACAAAAGCCACGTAGTCGCCGTGATAGATAAAAACCCGACCACGCCCTTCAACGATACACGCAAGCTGTGGGTTCAAATCTTCTTCAATATCTCTACTTTGAAAAGTGCCGGTATCGGTGATCACACCGCGGAGTTTAGGCAAAAATCCATAACTGCGTTTGGCTTGATCAATCAGGCTCAACTCGCTGGCGGTAGAAAAGCAAGCTGGGATTGGGCCTGCATCTTCGATAAACATAGTTTTCAGTTCTTCAAAGGCTGTAATTACCAGCCAGTCGATGCCATTTACGTGATGGATAAACATTGTTTATAAATACCTAGTTTCTCGATAACTCTAATGCGGAGATTCTATCACTATCAAGTGCAGAACGTGGGAGAAATTAAGGGACTACAAATAATCAGACACATACTATCTACAGGGTCTAATACTAGTCGTCCGACTCTACGACTAATGTCTAACCGACTGAGTCTATTTGTTTTTTTTGGTTTGGTATAAGGTACTAACAACTAAATGTTAATGAGTTTTTAATTATAAGTTGACGCATTGTTTGCGCTTCATACCGTGAGTCAACAACGTTTGTTGGAATAACACACCTAAGAGTGTGAACGAAAGGAATCAAAATGAGCACTACTTTAGAGTCCGCACATATACAAACAGAGAAGCCTCAAGCCAATGAGGATGAACTCACCTATGAACAACAACATAAACCAAGCTCAGAGTTTGAATCCCGAGAACAGTATCTAGAACACGAATTGCAAATCATGTCGCCTAAGCGCTGGCGTCCAAATTTGCCGTTTAAAGATTATCGATTTGAGATAGAAGACACCATCCCAGCGATGGCGGCGACCATTGGTAAAGTGGTTATGGTGGGCGCTATTGCAGCCACCTTTGCTGGGGCTCTCGGATTAAATGAAGACTTCATTCTAGAAAACGTTCGTTATGAACTCCTCATCGCCTCTGTTTTCATTATTATTTTCTCTGGCTTCCTGTTGCCGACCGCGAACCTCGCAGGTACACACGGTCCACTCATCCCGTTAATTCCAATTGTGGTTGCAGCAGGCGGACACCCTATGGCGTTTGGGTTATTGATTGGCGCTTTTGGCCTCATCTTAGCCATCAGTAAAGGTGGCAGCATGTTGGCCAACCTCACCAGTAAAGGCGTATGTGGCGGATTATTGCTCTACCTTGGCTTTGTTGGAACCGCTTCTCAAGTGAAAAAGCTGTTCGCTTGGGCTGAAGGGATCGGCATGAGTCATATTGCTTTTGTCGTGATCTTCTGCACCATCATTTTGTACGCGTTATTAGAACATTTCCGTAAGCGTTGGTTAGCCGTGCCTCTTAGTTGTTTACTGGGTGGTACGATTGCATTTGCCATGGGTGCCCCATTTGCTTTCCACACTGAGCCAGGCTTGCCTAACATGAACCCTATGTATTGGTGGGGCGAAGATACAGGTTGGATGCTAGGCCTGCCGACGATTGAACACTTCATGGTGGTATTGCCGTTTGCTATTTTAGCCGTGGCGATGTGGTCGCCAGATTTCTTAGGGCATCAAGTATTCCAAAAGATCAGCTACCCAGAACGTACCGAAAAAGTACACATGAACATTGACGACACCATGACCACGGCTTCAATTCGTCAAACGTTCGGCTCTCTACTTGGCGGTACTAACTTTACGTCTTCATGGGGGACTTATATCGTACCCGCGGCGATTGCTAAACGCCCTATCCCTGCTGGCGCTTTGCTAACAGCTCTGTTCTGTATCATCGCCGCTGTTTGGGGTTACCCGATGGATCTAGCTATCTGGCAACCTGTACTGTGTGTGGCGCTAATTGTTGGGGTATTTGTGCCATTGCTAGAAGCTGGAATGGAAATGACTCGTGAAGGAAAAACCACACAATCAGCAGCGATTGTTGTATTTTCTTCAGCGCTCGTTAACCCTGCATTTGGCTGGGCTCTCACCATGCTGTTGGATAACTTAGGCTTAGTCGGTTGTAAAGAGCGTAGTAGCGAACTGAGCAAGATGAGCCGTTGGGTGCTGCCAGGCATTATGTTCGTTGTGCTAACAAGTGTGATGGCGTTGGTTGGCCTTCTACCGGGAATCCCAGCGATTATCCCAAGTTTTCGCTAGGCTAGATTAACTTTAGTTTGAAAGCAAAAGGCCTCGCACACGCGAGGCCTTGTTTTATCTAAGTTTCAACGAACGATCACCGAAGCAATTTACAATGGTAAAACCACATCAACTCGAGAGCCATTCATCCAATACTTTGATGAATTTAGGATTAATGAGATAACCGATAGAAGCATGGGGATTGCTTTTTCCGTTGCGAATATTGAGGTTATAAACTGGGTGAATATCTTTCATTCCACCGGGTATCAGATCCAGCTTGAGCATATCTTTAAAGTCATTTCTAATTTTGCTGTCATGAGAGATAAAATCATCTTCTGCCGATATGTTTATCCATTGCTGAATGTTTAACGGGTACTTCTTCTCATCTTTCAAGCGGCTCCCCTTTAGCCTTTCTTTTACGTTTTCATCTCCTAACGGTGACCCGAGCGTAAGCAATAAGTTGACCTTCTTATCCGCACCATAGTCGTGTCTATACTCTCCGTAATGAGACAATTTCCATAACACGTCATAGCTGATCATCGACCCGAGACTGTGCGATACAATCATCACGTCATCTTGATCATCAAGCGCTTCCTTTAGTTCAACCATTAGCCTATGCCTGACATCGCTACCAAAATAGGTATCTTCATTCCAATAGTTCGCCATATCTGGCGCGACCTTCGTTATCAGTGTCTCAGCCACACCTAGCTTTCCAAATAGTGACGAAAAAGTATCTGCTAACGCCTCTTTCAGAAAACCAATTTTAGATACCTTGTTATACGTTGTTTTATTGAACTGGCTTGTCTTGTACTTTTTGAGTTCAGACAACGCTTGCTGACGACTTGCAGGGTCTTCCGTTGGTTTGTCTAACAATGTATTTGATAGCTCACCGTAATAGACAAACCGTTTATCGACATCTTTAAAAGCTTGTAACGAACTTGAGTCTCCACAACCTCGCTGCAAGCCATGTTCTATAGCCTCGTACCAAAGTGATTGAAGTGTAGTGGATGATTGATTTTGGCCCGCAGATTAGAGGTTTTGCAATACGTCAGGTAATTCGTGAAAAGCTAATTTAGGATAATCACTGCAAACTTTTGTCCATTTCCTTCCAACTAAAATCGTGATGACCAAATTAAAAAGGAGGTCATCATGGTAGTTTTCAACAAAACGAAACGAAGTGGCGTCAAAAAGCCTTTTCGGCTTGAGGAAATTTGGCGGATCAGAACCAGATTAGAAATTGAAAATAATTTGATGCAGCTTGCGTTGCTCAACTTAGCTATTGATAGCAAACTTAGAGCAAGTGATTTGCTCGTTCTCAGAGTTTGCGATGTATCTTCGCAAGATAGGATATTTAACCGCATTAAGCATATCCAGCGCAAAACAGATATTGAAGTTCAATTTGAGATAACGACAAGAACTCAACAGAGTCTAATGAAATGGATTTTGATGGCTTCGCTACATGACAGCAATTTTATTTTCCCAAGCCAAAGGCGAAAGCAACAACCGATTAGCTATTCGTACTATCGATACTTAGTGAGGAGATGGGCTTCTAATCTGGGGTTGGATCCTAACTTGTATGGCACTCACTCGATGAGGCGAACAAAAGCGACGTTAGTCTACGCAAAAACGAAAGATATCCGAGCGGTGCAGCTACTACTTGGTCATACCAAGGTAGATAATACAATCCGCTATCTTGGGGTTGAATTAGAAGATGCATTGTTGCTTTCAGAAGGTACTGAGTGTTAATCGAAAAGGAACCTAAATACTTAGGTGTTTCAATTGCTATTACGCTGAAAGTTGTTACCCATTCACCGCTACACTTGATTATTTTCAATACGTTAAGTGCAAATACTACTAATCTGTCCAAGGTTTAGAGGACCTTGAACAGATTAGGTATACACAAGCTTA
>NZ_JBFRPJ010000087.1:0-29882 GCF_041471945.1 Vibrio sp. 10N.261.51.A4 | reverse complement strand
ATTCGAACGTTATTCTTTAAGCTGGCTTCTAAAAATAGAGGATCATCGGTTAGGAATTCATGTAAGCCATTTACGATGTTCATTCCTAGTGACATGGCATTTAAAATGATGCTTTTATCTAAGTCAGATAAAAAGCCACTTGATGGCGCAATGCCAAAAATGAAGTAATCAGGAATGCTTTCTGCGTGAATGATAGCTTCTTCAGCATTAGCAAGGATAGGTATTCCATTGGCTTTGTTATCAAGAACTTCACCAGCATCTAAGCCAGCAGACTCACTATCAATAACTGATAGAATACGATAGCTTAACGAATGTCTCACTAATCCATTAGCGGTTTTACCATCAATTTTACCAAAATTACCTTCGCAATATATAATCGCAGAAGGGATGACTGGTTTTACTTTCTGAGCAAGTGGTAACCAAGGAGCTATATGGGGGACGTTGTTGGTATATACATTTTCAATTCTAGAGAGTCTGAATATATTTCTTAACTTTTCGGTTGAGATGGACATAATTAAAGCCTGCAGTATGGCTTAGGAGGGCGACTAAGGAGTGCCGAGTTGCGAGTTCGGAAAAGAAAAGAAGTCCCTACTAAGCGGTAGGGATAACAACCAAGGTAACACACTCACCAGACTTTTGTTGGTTATTATTAATACGCTTTCTGAGTCTATTACTTTCAGACTTCGCCCATACTAGCGTAATTGATTAGATAGCTAATACTCATTGTTCAACGTCGCCGTATCAAACTCGCAGCTTTACGGTTTCAAGATACTTTTTCTAATATCAGTTAAGTGAATTAGAGTTTTGAGTATAACGCGTTTATGCCCAATAATGAGTTAGTATCCGCATCCATCTCCAAAACAAAAAAGGCCTCGCAATTGCGAGGCCTTTGGTTTTCTATCTATCAGAAGAGATTAGTCGCGAAGTGCTGCGCCAAATTTCTCTGAGATTGAAGCTACGATAGCATCTACTGAACCAGCGATGTCTGCATCTTCAAGTGTGCGCTCTACAGACTGTAGGCTAAGTGCGATTGCTAGGCTCTTCTTACCTTCTTCAACGCCTTGACCAACGTATACGTCGAACAGTTTAGCGCCTGTTAGGAATTCGCCACCAGCAGCGATACACGCTTCTACGATGTCGCCAGAAGCTACTGCTTCGTCAACAACTACTGCGATATCACGACGGTTTGCAGGGAACTTAGATACGGCTACTGCTTCTGGAAGCACGCGAGTGTTGATAGCTGCCCATTCGATTTCGAATACGATAGTGCGGCCGTTAAGACCAAACTTACGCTCTAGTTCTGGGTGAACAGTACCAATGATACCCACTTCTTTGCCGTCTACTACGATAGCCGCAGTTTGACCTGGGTGAAGTGCTGGGTGCTTAGCTGCTTTGAAGCTGTATGCGATTTCGTTTGCAGAAAGCTCAAGAACGGCTTCTAGGTCACCTTTAAGATCGAAGAAATCTACAGTGTTAGTTGCAATGTCCCAGTGCTCTTCGCCACGAGTACCAGAGATAACGCCCGCAAGCATCATTTCTTGGCGCATGCCGTTTTCAGCTGTTTCTTCAGGGATGAAACGTAGGCCTGATTCGAATAGACGAACGCGAGACTGTTGACGCTTCTGGTTGTGAACAACTGTGTTTAGAAGACCTTGGATTAGGCCAAGACGCATTGCTGACATGTCCGCAGAGATTGGGAATGGCAGGATTAGCGGCTCAACACCAGGTACAACAAGTTTTTGCTGCTCTGGTTCTACGAAGCTGTATGTGATTGCTTCGTGGTAGCCACGGTCTACAAGAAGGTCACGAACGCGCTTAAGCGGTTGGTTAGCTTCTTTGTGGTCATTCATTTTAAGTGCTGCTTTAGGCGCTTGGTTTGGAATGTTATCGTAACCGTAGATACGACCTACTTCTTCAATTAGGTCTTGCTCGATTGCGATATCAAAACGCCAAGATGGAGACGTTGCCGTCCAGCCAGCGTCTGTCGTTTCAACGTTACAACCTAGGCGAGTAAGAATTTCCACTACGTCTGTAGATGGGATTTCGTGACCTAGTAGGCTATCTAGCTTAGCGCGACGTAGAGCAACTACGTTTGCTTTAGGAAGATCAGCTTCAGATTCGCTGCCGTTTACTGGCGCAACTTCACCACCACAGATTTCAACTAGAAGCTGTGTTGCACGCTCCATAGCTGCTGCTTGTAGCGTTGAATCAACACCACGTTCGAAACGTAGAGAAGAATCAGTGTGAAGGCCGTAAGCACGTGCGCGACCACGGATGTGATCCGGTGCGAAGAATGCTGCTTCAAGAAGTACGTCTGTCGTTTCAGTAGTAACACCTGAATCTTGACCGCCAAAGATACCAGCGATTGCTAGTGCTTTGTTTTGGTCAGCGATAACAAGCGTGTTGCTGTTTAGTTCAGCTTCGTTGCCATCTAGAAGTGTTAGCTTTTCGCCCTGCTCTGCTAGACGAACCACGATACCGCCTTCGATCTTAGCGAGATCAAATGCGTGCATTGGTTGGCCTTGCTCTAGCATCACGTAGTTTGTGATGTCTACAACTGGGTCGATTGAACGGATACCACAACGACGCAGTTTTTCTTGCATCCAGATTGGAGATTCCGCTTTCACGTTTACGTTCTTAACCACACGGCCAAGGTAACGTGGACAAGCATCAGTTGCTTTGATTTCAACAGATACTGTGTCTTCAATGCTTGTTGCAACAGCGTCAACTGTTGGCTCTGTAACGTCTGCGCGGTTTAGTACGCCAACTTCACGAGCAAGGCCACGGATGCTGAAGCAGTCTGCGCGGTTTGCTGTTAGGTCTACGTCGATAGTTACGTCGTTAAGCTCAAGAAGCTCACGTACGTCCATGCCTAGCGTTGTGCCTTCTGGTAGCTCAAGGATGCCGTCAGACTCTACGTCGATACCTAGCTCAGAGAAAGAACAAAGCATGCCGTGCGATGGAACGCCACGTAGTTTTGCTTTCTTGATTTTGAAGTTACCAGGCAGTACTGCGCCAACTGTTGCTACTGCTACAGTTAGGCCAAGACGACAGTTAGATGCACCACATACGATGTCTAACAGCTCTTCTTCGCCGATATCAATTTTAGTTACTTGTAGTTTGTCTGCGTCTGGGTGCTGACCGCACTCAACCACTTTACCTACTTTAACGCCGGTGAATTCACCAGCAACAGGTTCTACATCGTCAACTTCCAAACCAGCCATAGTGATTTGGTGAGCTAGCTCTTCGCTGTTAATTGCAGGTTTAACCCACTCGCGTAGCCAAGATTCACTGAATTTCATAGTTTCGACTGCCCCGGATTACTTGAATTGTTTAAGGAAACGAAGGTCGTTCTCGAAGAACGCACGAAGGTCATTTACGCCGTAACGAAGCATCGTTAGACGCTCTACACCCATACCGAATGCAAAACCAGAGTATTTCTCAGGGTCGATGCCAACAGAGCGAAGTACGTTAGGGTGAACCATGCCACAGCCTAGAACTTCTAGCCATTTGCCATCTTTACGTTTCACGTCAACTTCAGCTGAAGGCTCTGTGAACGGGAAGAATGAAGGACGGAAACGCACTTCAACTTCTTCTTCAAAGAAGTTACAAAGGAAATCGTTAAGAATGCCTTTAAGTTGTGCGAAGTTTACGTTCTCATCAACTAACATACCTTCCACTTGGTGGAACATTGGCGTGTGAGTTTGATCGTAGTCGTTACGGTAAACACGACCCGGAGCAATGAAGCGGAAAGGCGGTTTGCCGTTTTCCATCGTACGGATTTGAACACCAGAAGTGTGCGTACGTAGCATTAGATCAGGGTTGAAGAAGAAAGTATCGTGATCAGTACGAGCTGGGTGATCGTCTGCGATGTTTAGTGCATCAAAGTTGTGGAATGCATCTTCGATCTCAGGGCCAGACTCAGTGCTAAAGCCAAGCTCACCAAAGAACTGTTCGATACGCTCAACTGTGCGAGTCACTGGGTGAAGACCACCGTTCTCAATGCGACGACCTGGTAGGCTCACATCGATAGTTTCTTCAGCTAGTTTCGCTTCAAGCTCTGCACGTTGTAGTGCGTCTTTGCGAGCTGCGATCGCTTGTTGAACAGCACCTTTCGCTTTGTTGATCTCTTGACCAGCAGTGCGACGCTCTTCAGGTGGAAGTTTACCTAGGCTTTGTAGTTGAAGAGTTAGTTCACCCTTCTTACCTAAATACTGAACTCGCACTTCATCAAGTGCGACTAACGAATCTGCTGTATCAATAGCAGTCGTTGCATTAGCAATGATCTCTTCTAGATGTTGCATCATTTCCTCATCTACCAGTTGGTAGTGTCCGTATCGGATGATTAGTTTTTTAGATAGCTACACATAGTAATCAAACACGCAACCAATGCCAAATTGAATCGCTAAAAGAACAAGTTATTGCCTAAAAACACGGCAAATTTAACAGGATATTAATGAGGAGTAGGAAGAAGTGGAACAATTACAGGTTCCACTTCTTAATTTGGAAATGACCTGAAGGCTAGATCTGAATAGAACAAACGCTGTTCTTCCCTGCGTTTTTTGCTAAATAGACGGACTCATCAGCGGCTTTAACCAACTCATTCATGGTTTCGAATTCTTGGGTCATTTCAGCGACACCGACACTAATACTGCCAATCCAAACTTGATGACTGGTTTCAACCTCTAATTCAGACACTTTCTGTCGAGCGGTTTCCGCGATGTACATCCCACCTTTAAGGTCGGTGTTTGGGCAAATAACCAAGAACTCATCGCCACCTAACCGGCAAACAATATCATCATTACGGAACGTGTTTTTCAGTTCACGCGAGAGGGTTTGTAGCACCAAGTCGCCTGCATCATGGCCGCTGGTGTCATTAATGCGCTTGAAGTGGTCGGCATCAATCATAATACACACTAAAGGCATGCCCAGTTCTTTGGAGTCTTGCCAATGCAGCGCTAACTGTTTAAAAGCACTACGACGGTTATGCAAATTAGTAAGAGAGTCGGTTAATGACAGTTCTTCAAGTCTCTTATTCGCTCGTTTTAATTCTGCCGTACGTTCCTCAACTTTATCTTCGAGTAACTGGTTGAAGCGTAACAACTGTTTGTTTCGTTCAGAGACTTGTTCAAACAGGCCGTTAAGCGCAGC
This sequence comes from Vibrio sp. 10N.261.51.A4, assembly GCF_041471945.1. Taxonomy (NCBI): domain Bacteria; kingdom Pseudomonadati; phylum Pseudomonadota; class Gammaproteobacteria; order Vibrionales; family Vibrionaceae; genus Vibrio; species Vibrio sp. 10N.261.51.A4. The sequence goes on along the minus strand of NZ_JBFRPJ010000087.1, from coordinate 24,731 downwards.
CAACAGCGGGACAGTCGCAGAATCTTGCTGCTTTTCTTCCGCTTCAAAGGCTTGCAGAGGTGTCGCGCCCTCTTCTATCGCGGTCATTTGTCGCGCCATGTTTTGGTCGATGCCGAGGATGTGGTAAGCAAGCCAGTGGATCAATAAATCAAGTAACTGCCGTGCTGACGACTGATCTTCTTCCATGATGAAAGCTTGCATACTGTAGATATCTTGCATAAATACACGATGCACTTTGATATGCTCTTCAATGTGTCGCTCATACACACCGCAATCTCTCATCAAAGATTCTTCTTCTTTAAAGTGAAATTCGGCATAGCATGTGAGATCGAGTAAAGCGACGTTTATGTCGTCGATAGAGATAGTGTTCTCTGACAACAGATTTCCGTAGTGGTTGATAATACCAACAAGATATTGATGCTGTTCATCTACAACACCAATGCCTGTTTCAAAGTTTTTATCCCAATTAAATGAATTCATAAATCCCTTAAGGCCGATACCACCAGCACGATTTACATGCATATTCGGAGGTTATAGATACTGAAAAAATATAACCATTTTACCTGTAGGTTTATTCGATTGTTTGATCCACTTTATAAAAAGACGACTTTGAACATTCTAAATATGGCTCATCTTAAATTTGAGACGTCCCCCCCAACAGGAACGCCCCACGAAGCTAACATTAGAAATAATATTCCAACGCCATCTCAACAAAGTCATCCTTGCGTGCGAAGAACAACAAGTCCTCTGGGGTTTCGTTCTCAAACAACCAAGCATTCAGTCGCCACTTGAGATTGTTGTTAATACGGCTCGATGCCTCTAGCTTGGCACTGTAGACATCACTGTTATCTAAGTCTTGAGTGATACCAGTAAGCACTTCGGTGCCGTCTTCATCGTTCAAAGCGAAACGTGCCCCAAGGAACACATCATTTTGGCCGATGGTTTGGGCATTGTTGCCTCGGCTGTCATACAGGTATTCAGCGATGAAGCCGATGTCCCAGTACGATTCAAGCGCCCCTACCCAAGTGTATTCAAAGCCTGTCGCCACGCCGGTATGGTTGTCGTAGCTGTCGCGATAAATGCTTTCCAGCTTCCATAACCAGTCACCGATAATGCCTTGAACATCCAATCCGAAGTGTTGCATTTGGGCGTAGTATGGCTTGAGTTGATTGCCTTCCACACGGTAATAAGGGTCGCGGTTTGTGCCGCCTAAGTAGCTTAAACCGACATCCCAATCACCGTACATTTGGCTGTAACGCAATGCCACATCAACGTGTTTTTCTTCTCGTGAAGATTCGTAAAGCGCATCGTCCGATACTGGCACGGTTGGCCTTAATCGACCGTCTTCGCCTGCGAAGGTACGCTCACGAAAATACGGCAGTAACATGGCGTCTATGGTGCCCCACTCTTTTATCGAGGTGAAGTGCACCATAGGCTGACCTAACTTGGATTCGCCATCGACCGATTCAATGGCATCGGTCTGGTTTACCACATCCACTAAATGCGCCGATTCAGTTACGCCCCAAAATACCTTTCCAACACCCGCTCGCAGTTCGTAATCATCCCAATAGGTTAAATACAAGGCTTCGCGAATATCACCATGAGTTCGTTCATCGTCTTCACTGTCTAGGCGATAAAACGGGGTGAAGGTAATGCTGCCGTTGCCCTCTTGTTGCTCCCAGTAAAACTCTGGCTGCAACACCAGTGAGCTTTGTCCTTTGTCTTGCCCTTGTAAGCCGTCGCTAAAGAACTGCCTATGTTCAAGGTTAACCTGCCCTGCGATATCAGGACTAAAGCCTGCCGCCACACAAGGCAACGACACCTGCATAAGCCCGACGGTCGCCGCCAAGGTTAAGGATAATTGGGTTCCTGTTGCCACAATCCTTTTCATATTCCTGCCTTATTTCGCACGTTTTAGTGTGTTCTTTTGGAAATCCTTGTCTTTAAGACCGGTCTGGAACACTAAATCTGTCGTGGTTAATACGGTGCTTTTGCCTGTTTGATGGTTTTGCATCGCCATGGTGTGTGCGCGCCAGTATTGGTTTAGGTACTGTTTGTAATCTTGGAACGATAGAGTTTTAAGCAGTGCGCCTTTGCGGTCGTAAAACTCGACTTTCATTGGGCGGTAGTGCTGTTGGTCTAGCCATACCTTTTGCATGGTGTAGCCTGAGTTTTTATCGGTCGGTACTTGCTCTAAAACAAAGGTGTCTACGCCTTCCAGTTTCGCGTCTTCAATGTAGTTGAAGGTGTACTTTTCAAGTTCAAACGAGCTTAAGTCCTCATACGCAAATTCACTGCCCATAAACGGGCCAGATTTGTTGCGTGAAGAGATGCGTTTTACACGCTTGAGTGCAGGAAGATACAACCACTGGTCATCGGATTTGGTGATGTGCGAATGGTTTAGGAAAGCCGTGCCTTTTACGTCGCGTGGTTCATCAAAAATGGTTAAGCCTTTGTCGCCATCGTCATCGACTTCCAAAGATTTCAATCGCATCAGACGTGTACTGCTTTCGCCCTGCTTGTTGCGAAGTAGCATTTCCATGGTTGCGACAGAATCGCCCCACCCGACATCGACCGCTTTACGTTGCTCGGCAATTTCTAAGCCTTTCGCAGGGTCTGCTAACGCTGGGAAAGCGGCGAATGTGCTCAGTGCCAACGAGCTAACAGTAAGTAATGTAGTAGCGAATGTTTGTTTAACGCTTTTCATAAATATCTCCTTGAGTCAGCCCACCGCAGCAGGCCGACGTTTCCTTATTTGGTCGAAGTAGTCAGTTCGGCTGTCGATCTAGGCTGCGACTTGGTATCTGGCTTTGATTCGTGCTGAGTTTTAGCTGAATAGTGGGTCTGTTTGTCGAAGATCATCAGTAAGCTTGGTAGCAAGATGAAATCGACCACCAGCGCAATGAAAATCACAATCGCGCTGAGTAAGCCCATGTCGGAGTTGAGTCTGAAGCTCGACATCGCCAGTACAGAGAAACCGGCCACTAGCACAACAGTGGTGATCCACAAAGCGCGACCTACGGTGTGGAAAGCGTATCGAACCGCTTCTTCTGCTGATTTCCCTTCGATTCTTGCGCGCTGGTATTTACTCAAGAAGTGCACCGCATCATCAACCACGATACCCAACGTGAGCGTGACCACGACTGACAAACCGAGGTTGATTTCACCTGAGATAAGCGCCCATAAACCAAAGCCAATGATCGCAGGCGCAATGTTGGGCACTAGGCTGATCATGCCTAAGCGAACCGAGCGCAATGCAAAGATCATCAAGCCAGAGATAAGCACTAGGGTGATAGGCAAAGTTGATAGCATGCTCGCCATGTTGGTTTCGCCAATATGAGCAAACATCAGTGACGGGCTCGAAGCCACCACTTCATATTGCGGTGCATTGGCTGCAAACCATGAGTAAATGCGCTCTTCGAGTTCGACTAGCTCAACGCTGCCAAGGTTATCGACGGTGAGTACCATTTTGATCGATGATTTATCGACGTTGATCTGGTTGTTCAAGTCCAAGCCGTACGGCAGAGACATTTCGTAAAGCAGCAGATATTGCGCGGCAAGTTCACGGTTCAGCGGTAGCTTGTAGTAGCTGTCGTCGTCGGCATGCATATTCTTGTTCAAACGCATATAAACATCAGAAAGCGTTGCCACATGGTCAGTTTCTGGTTGAACGCGTAGCCACTTAGTAAAGTCACCAATTGCTTGCAAGAACACAGGATCAGCAATCGCTTGAGACTCGTTAGTTTTCACTGCGATACTGAGGGTTGTCATGCCGCTTACGGTCTCTTCCATGAAGTCAGCCGCTTGTCTGAATTCACTTGAGGTATCGAAATACTTCACCGATTCATCGTTGACTTTGTTGAGCGGAATTAACGCGGCAGCGCCAACAATCACTAGCGTAGAAATCGGCAGCAGTGCTTTACGGTTAGTTACGACAAAATCGCCCAGCTTATCCATGAAGGTGACTTTGTCTGCCGCCTTAGGGTTGGCAGGTAGACGTTTGACTGGCAGCAGTTTTAGCAACGCTGGCAACATAGTCACAGACAAGAAGCACGCAATAAGTACACCCAGTGCCGATAAGTTACCGAAATCACGCAGCACTGGTGAGTCCGACATGTTCATCATCAGGAAACCAATCGCAGTGGTCACCGAGGTGATCAGAATCGGCATCGCATTGAGCTTGATGCTGTATTGAATGGCTTGTGCTTTCTCCATACCGCGCTGCATCGCTTGTCTCATGGTCACAATCACGTGAACACAATCAGCCACCGCCAAAGTTAAAACCAAGGTTGGCACATTCACGGTTGCGGTACTCAAGAACATCCCTGCCCAACCAGACAATCCCATGGTGGCAACAATCGAAGAGATGATCACAATGAGCGTCGCCACCACACTAAAGAACGAGCGCAGCATAAAGGTCAGGAACACCAGTACCACCAACAGCATTAAGGGAACGAGCGTTGAGCTGTCTTCTTGAGCCGAAGTCATAAATGCGTTGTTCATGGCTATGATGCCCGCTTTATGGAATTCGACATTAGGATACTGAGCTTGGTACTTGCCGATCATGGTATTGATTGCCGCAATCACCTCTTGCACTTCTGCGGTTTTGTCCACTTCTGGCAGTTGCACGGTGACGTTCACAATCGTCACATCGCCAGAGGCCGACACCAAGGCATTCTTAAGCAACGGCTCGTTAAGGGCGATCTGTTTTACTTTGGCGATGCGTTCTGGTGTGTGTTCGTACTCTTCATACAGCAAGTCTTCTACCAAAAGATCATCTTCAATGGCTTCGGTGTGCTGATAATTAGCAAGGGAATCGACACGGCTTGAATACGGGATCTGCCACGCATCAACCGTGAGATTTTGAATCAGGGTGAGAGTTTCAGGGGTGAAGACATTGCCATCTTCAGGTGCGACAACAATCGCAAGGTTGTCGGTTTTTGCAAAGGTGGTTTGGATTTCATCGAACGCCATCAACTGCTTGTTGGTGCCTTCGAAGAAGATGTTGTAGTCCCCTCTAAAGTAGAGGTTCTTAGCCCCTAATGCAGAGAGAATGATGATTGAAAACACCACCAGCAGAACGATAAACGAACGCTTGGTAGGTATTGAGTGCCAACTGTTTAGATCTGTGTTTGCGCTATCAGCATTAGGGTTATCTCGGTTTTGCTGATCGAACGTGGGCTTCTGGCTGTCATGTTTCATCACAGTCTCCATTTGTGACGATTCGTCATATTTGTGTCATAAAAAGCCAGTCGAAGCTGACAAAAGACACAATGCTTAGTCAAACACTCAAGAAAACAGCAACCACAGTCGGTCAGTCTCAAGTTTGTGACGAATCGTCAAAAATGGTTATTAATAAACCCACATGTGTGGGCTTAACGGAAGCTATCGACCTACAGACTCTAAGTAAGCGATCTCTTCACTGAACAGTTCTTGTTCTACACGACGCCAAGTTTTGCGGTAATCCCAGTCACTAGAAAGGGGCTGCCAATTTAGGCCGTCTAGAATCATGTTCGCGTTGTGTAATACTGAATACGGGTCTTGTAACCGCTTAATACAATGACTGTTTGATGCGTTCTGTGACAAGGCATTTGAACCAAATGCGATTGACCAGTTAGCAAAAACGATGGCATCTGAGCCAACGCCAGAAGAGAACTTTAGGTCACCCGCTTCTACCGCTTGGTTAACCATAGAGTCGCATTGTTCAATCACCAACTCTTCCAGTTCATTCATCTCGGCGACGCGTGCACTAGACGCTTTCTCTAGTACCCACGGGCTTTTAGCCATGATCGCACAGGTTGATAGTACCGGTTCCATGCGAGCATAGATTCGGTAAGCAACGTGCAATGCGACGATCTTTTCACGTGTGTTGCCTTCAAACTCTCCAGAGCGAGCAAACATCATTGCTTCTGTCTTGAGAGAGTGAATACATAACGCTAAAACGACGTCTTCTTTGCTGCAAAAGTGATTGTATATCGTACCTTTAGAATAAGAGCTCGCTGCCGTTAGCTTGTCCATCGTGAGGTTTCCGAACCCTTGTTCTCGAACCAGATCTTTTGCTAAAAACATCAACTCTACTTCTCGGTCTGCAATAGACTGCTGCTTTTTAGACAACACGCCTTTGCAACCAAAGATACCTTGTTTATCGCCTTTACAACCAAAGCCAAACATAATTTTTTAGTCCGTATATGAGCTTAGCCGTTATCTAAGCTTCGCCAGTATTTAAAACACTCCTATCCAATATATTAACACGAATAGTAAATTCATGTAGTTAACCATTTTGTGACGCTTCGTCATTTCTGACTTATCGTCATAATAGCGCAAGTATTGATCATATCAAGGGGTTTTATAAATTAAATACATTTTGTGAATGGAAAGAGAATGAATGGGATATAGCTAAGAAAATCATCAATAGTTGACCTAAAGAGAAGACTTTAAAAAAAGACCTGTATTGTGACCAACAGAATGTGGACGCGAATTGGGCATTCTTAACCTAACAAAGAATGTAGGCACTTTAAGCTGCTATGCGTATTCATGCCCAATGATTCCTAGCTTAAACCACAAGAATGAATGACTGTAGGCTTACTTTATGGGGCAGACGTCTCCTTATGGTCAATATTTGGCTTACTAATGCCGTTTTCTGTTAAGTTGCTATAAATTCGGTAAGGGGTGACTTACAATAGTGACAACGACTTACCTTTTTTGAGAACACGATATTGAGCGCCAAATATTCTTATTTAGCTTGGCAAGTGAATACTTCTAGCCCTGCAGAAAAGCTGGTTTTATTGATGCTTGCAGACGGTGCTGACGAATTCGGCTACACCAATGTGTGCCTACAAACAGCAGGTCAACTTTGTGCTCTCTCTACGTTTGGTTTAGCCGACTGTCTTAAGTGTTTAGTCGACCAAGGTTTTCTCGATAAGGTAAAAGTAGATTATCGGGATAAAAAAGAGATTCACGTTTTCAAAATGCTCATTGAGCAAGAGCAAACTGCGGCGCACGTTGAGGTTCAACCGACCAATAGTATTCCGGTCTACTCTACGGCACCTGCACCTGCACCTGCACCTAAGTTTCAGCCTGCTCCGGCACCAATGCAACACATGCAGCAGGCCCCTCGCCCACAAGGTCGAGGCTCAATGAACAGCAACACCGTCTCTACTCATGATCTCAACGAAGAAGAGATACCATCATGGGCAGAACGTGCGTTTAAATTCTCCGGTTTGACCGGTGACCATAGTTTAGTATGGAAGAAATTTGTCCTCTGGTATAAAGCCAAAGCCAATGAATTAATGCCATTATCTCGGATTGAATCCAAGCTGCAGTACTGGCTAGTTAACGAGAAGCAAAATGAAAGACAACAACAGCAGAAGACCTCTCAATATTCAGGAAATGCAGGACAAGCTCAAGGAAATGGGTATAGACAAAAGCTTAGCCCATCTGAACGCTTCAGGCAGCAGCTCATTCAAAAAGGCAAAAAGCCAACCTTCTGAGCCAGCTCAACCTGTTGTACCTGACGCTACAGGTCCATTAGTACCTGAAGTGATTGAAGCGCAAAGTACCGAAGTGAAAGTAGCGGCTGCACAAGCTGCGGATTCTGGTGCGTCTCAACAAGTACCTGTTGTTGATCAAGATCCTGCAGAGCTGGAACTAACCGATTGGTGTATTCACGTGTTCGGCTCTTTCTTGAGCGTGTACGAAACGCAGTGGGAATATCAGTACGGTAGTGAGCCAAGCGGTAAGTTCATTGAGTTTGCCAACTCTGTTGATTCAGACGGCCTTAACCGCGTTTTAATGCACTGCCACGAACGTATTCAGCTTGGCAACAGCTGGCCGCCGCAAATGGGTGAGCTGTGGATCCTGAAAGATTCTTTAACTGAAGAAGAGTTGCTGGATAGCCGTATCCGTGTGTTGTCTCGCACCGCTGCCAACAAAATTGAAAAATGGCTGATTCAGAACAAACTGTATGACTTGAAGCGTACGGCTGAAAACAAGCTGGATGGTCTGTTTAAGAAGTACTACTTGGAAGCAAAACGTTTAGATGAGAAAGGCATGCTGGAAACGGAGTTGCCAGAATTCCTTCTTGCCGCTAACTCTGTAAAGAACCTGAACGATTTAAAACGTGAAGAGTACGAAAGTAAACACGGTAAAGCGATTAACCCAAGAATTCAGCGTATTCTGAACAGTAAAAAATAACCATCCGCTTGCTATCTGTTATAAGAAAACAGAGTAGCGATTACACGGTTAACAGATACAAAAATGCCAGCTATCAAGCTGGCATTTTTTACGAATTCTTACGAACTCTACAAATATCCGTGACCAACGGTACGTCTGTCACTGACTGCAAGTAATTACAGTAGGTGGATAGTTGCGTTTAGCGTGAATACGCCAGAGTCGTCATCTTTCATTTTGAAGTTTTGGTAGCTAGCGCCTACAGATAGTGGACCAAAGATGAAGTATTCAGCGCCTACACCGTACATGATATCAACATCGTCTTGCTTGAAGCCATCAGCTTTAAGCTCGTAAGAGTGAAGACCACCCTTCGCGTATACGTGAAGAGGACCAAAATCGATGCTTGGTTTAATCGCTAGGTAAGCAGTGCTTGCGTCTAAATTCTTAAGATCGCGGTTGCCGTAATTAACGCTGCCGAAAGAACCTAGATCCCAGTAACCCGCTTCAACACCGATTAGTGGAAGGATACCTGTACCTACGTGGATGCCCACCGCGTTTTCATCTTCACCAGCGAATGAGTTTTGACCACCCATTACACCGCCGTACAACCAAGAATCAGCCATTGCTGTTGAAGATGCACCTAGTAGTGCTAGTGCCAATAACGTTTTTTTCATATTCGACCTTTTTCGTCCTAGTGGCAGGCCTTGAGTGGTAATAAATTGCCACCAAGTCGCCCTGTATGTAATAACTATTCAATTAGTAATGCAATAAGCAAGATTTATACCCAAACCTTGCCATTGCGTCTAGCTTTATTCCTTTAGCAAGCATCAATCGCGTTTTTAACACGCTTATCTGATACTGGGTAAGGCGTACCGAGCTGCTGTGCGAAGAAGCTTACACGAAGCTCTTCTATCATCCAACGCACCTCTTTTACATTTTCTGGAACCGCGATCCCTTTTGGAATTTTATTCAGCAGTTCTTTGTAATCATTCATTACTGACTCAACTTTGATCATGTGAAGACGATCTTTGTTCGGGTCAATTGGCAGTTTTTCCATTCGACGCTCAATAGCTTTCATATAGCGTAGAATATCCGGCAAGCGTTTCCACCCGCATTCTGTGGCAAACCCCTTAAAAATCAAGCCTTCTACCTGAGCTTTAATGTCAGAAAGTGCGAATGCCATAGAAAGATCCACGCGTCCTTTCAGCTTTTTACTGATGCTGAATGCCGTGGTTAGGATGGTTTCAACCTGTTGAGCAATCTCTACTACGGTATCACCCAGCTCTGCACGTACGTGTTCTTTCATAGCTTCAAACTGCTCTGGTTCCCAAACCAAACCGCCCTTCTCTTCAATCAGCTTATCAATACCACAAGCGATACAGTCATCGATAAGATCGAGTACCTGTCCGTATGGGTTGAAGTACAAGCCAAGTTTCGATTTGTTCGGCAGGTTCGAGTGCAAGTATTTGATCGGTGATGGCACGTTCAACAAGATTAAACGACGCTGACCCGATTTCATTGCCGAGATTTGCTCTTGCTCGGTTTCGAACAGTTTGATCTCTACGCTGTCTTTAGAATCCACCAGCGCTGGGAAGGCTTTAACATCGTAGCCGCCGCGTTTCTGCTGATACACTTTTGGTAACTCACCAAAGCTCCAGGTATGCAGGTTCTGTTGTTCAATATCGTCGTCAGCAACCTTAGAAAGCGTTTCTTGAACCTTGTCTTTCAGACTTTCTTTTAGCTCATGCAGGTCTTTCTGTTCTTTCAGCTTACGCTTGCGATGATCTACAGCGCGGAATGTTACCTTTAAGTGCTCAGGGATCTGGTCTAACTTCCAGTCATCACGTACCACTTCCACACCCGTCATGCGGCGTAGCTCTTTCTCAAGAGAATCCAGTAACGGTGCTTCAAGCGGTGTCACACGTGCCAAGAATGCATCTGCGTAGTTTGGCGCAGGTACAAAGTTACGGCGTAGCGTTTTAGGTAGTGACTTAATTAGGCTAATCACCAGTTCCTGACGCAGGCCTGGGATCTGCCAATCAAAACCGTTTTGGTCAATTTGGTTCAAGATAGGCAGCGGAATGTGTACCGTTACACCATCGTTATCGTCGCCCGGCTCAAATTGGTAACTCAGCTTGAGTTTGATACCGTTTTGGTGCCAGAAGTTCGGGTAATCCAGATCGGTAACGTGGCTAGCATCACCGCGGAACAGCATCGATTTTTCAAAGTTAAGCAGCTCAGGGGTTTTCTGACTGGTCTTCTTCCACCATGTATCAAAGTGACGGCCAGAAACCGCCTCTTCACCAACACGCTGGTCATAGAAATCGAACAGTTCATCATCGTCGATCAAGATGTCACGACGACGCGATTTATGCTCTAGCTCTTCGACTTCTTGTAGAAGCTTACGGTTCTTCTTGAAGAAAGCGTGTTTGGTTTCCCACTCACCTTCTACTAATGCACTACGTACAAACAACTCACGGCTGACGGTTGCATCAATCGCGCCGTAGTTCACAAGGCGCTTAGGTACGATTGGGATTCCGTAAAGCATCACTTTTTCGTGTGCCATTACCGCTGCTTGTTTCTTCGACCAATGTGGTTCGCTGTAACTGCGTTTAATCAGGTGTTTCGCTAGCGGTTCAATCCATTCAGGTTGAATCTTCGCGATAACACGGCCCCAAAGTTTTGAGGTTTCTACCAGCTCCGCAGACATGATCCACTTAGGCTGTTTCTTAAATAGGCCAGACGCAGGGAAGATGTGGAAGCGTGCATTACGTGCACCTTGATACTCATTCTTCTCTTGGTCTTTCATACCGATGTGCGAAAGCAGACCTGATAGCAGTGACATGTGAATGCCATCGTAGCTGCCCGGTTCTGTATTCAACTTAGTATCTAGCTCACGCATTGCTTGGTGAATTTGGAAGTACACATCTTGCCATTCACGGATACGTAAATAGTTGAGGTAATCTTGCTTACACTGTTTGCGGAACTGGTTACTCGACAATGCTTTTTGCTGCTGCTTGATGTAATCCCATAAGTTCACAAACGTGATGAAGTCAGACTCTTTATCGAAGAAACGCTTGTGCTTGTCATCAGACGATTGTTGCTTATCTGATGGACGCTCACGCGGATCTTGAATCGACAACGCAGACGCGATCACCATCACTTCGTGTAGGCATCGGTTACGTGGCGCTTCAATTACCATACGCGCTAAACGTGGATCGATAGGCAGTTTTGCCAGCTTACGACCAATCGCGGTTAGCTTCTTCTTGTCGTCGCCGTGGTTCTTGTTTTTGTTCGCTGACGGTTCAACGGTGGCGATCGCACCAAGCTCTTCAAGCAGCCTTACACCGTCTTGAATGTTGCGCTTATCGGGCGCTTCAACAAATGGGAACGCTTGAATATCGCCTAGGCCTAGCGCTGTCATCTGAAGGATAACCGATGCTAGGTTAGTACGAAGAATCTCTGGGTCAGTAAACTCTGGGCGTGACTCGAAATCTTCCTCAGAGTACAAACGAATACAGATACCTTCTGCAACACGACCACAACGACCTTTACGCTGGTTTGCACTCGCTTGAGACACTGGCTCAATCGGTAGACGTTGTACTTTAGTACGATAGCTGTAGCGGCTAATACGCGCCGTACCCGGGTCGATAACATACTTGATGCCCGGAACGGTTAACGAGGTTTCTGCCACGTTGGTTGCCAGAACGATGCGTCGACCAGTATGAGACTGGAAGATACGGTTCTGCTCACCCGCCGATAGACGCGCGTAAAGCGGGACAATTTCGGTATCACGAAGGTTGCGTTTACTTAATGCATCTGCGGTATCACGAATTTCTCGCTCACCGTTCATGAAGATCAAGATATCGCCAAGGCCTTCATCACACAGCTCATCAACGGCTTCAAAGATGCCTTCGATTTGGTCGCGGTCTGAATCACTTTCATCACCACCTAATGGGCGGTAACGCGTATCAACTGGGTAAGTACGACCAGACACTTCAATGATCGGTGCATTGTTAAAGTGCTTAGAGAAACGCTCTGGATCGATGGTTGCCGACGTGATGATCACTTTCAGATCAGGACGCTTTGGCAGTAACTCTTTCAGGTAACCCATGATGAAATCGATGTTCAGGCTACGTTCGTGCGCTTCATCGATAATGATGGTGTCGTACTGATTTAAGAAACGGTCGTGTTGAATCTCCGCCAGTAGAATACCGTCGGTCATCAGTTTGATTTGGGTATTGTCAGAAATCTGGTCGTTGAATCGAACCTTATAACCAACGAACTCACCCAGCTGTGTTTCCATCTCTTCAGCAATACGGTTCGCAACCGAACGCGCCGCAAGACGACGGGGCTGAGTGTGGCCAATTAAGCCAAAGCGGCCGCGGCCAAGCTCAGAACAGATTTTTGGTAGCTGAGTGGTTTTACCCGAACCCGTTTCACCCGCCACGATAACCACTTGGTTTTCAGCGATGGCTTTCGCGATGTCTTCGCGCTTTTGGCTAACCGGGAGAATTTCTGGGTATTCAATCGTTGGTTTCTGTGCCGCACGCTGAGTTGCCGTCATCATCGACTTAGCAATGTCTAACGCAATCTCATCAAAGACAGCGTGCTTAGCTTGTTCGTTCTTAATTTTGCTCGCACCAGCAATTCGCTTACTCAAACGGAAGCGATCGCGTATCATACATTCGTTGAGCGCTTTACGAAGAGAGGCTGGGCTATTCTGAGATGATTTGTTGTTTGTCGCTGATTGATCAGCTTTTTTGGTATTTGATTGTTCAGCAGACTTTTTCGATGCCGCTTGGTTTGGCTTGGCTTTGCTCTGTGAAGAACTTGGCTGTGCTGCATTCTTGTTGTTATCTGCTTTTTCCGGAGACGAAGTCAAAGCGTGTCCTATTCTTGTACTTATTAAACTCGCGCGATTATATCACAAGTCTCAAACAAAAAAGCCTGACAGCAAAGGGAAAACCTTTAGCTATCAGGCTGATTAATCTCGCTAACACTCGCAGGAGCTATGAAAGCGCGGTCAAATGTAATTCGTACTTAGTCAACTCTGGTTTAAAGCTAACGTTAAAAACTGCGCTTAAAACTCATATTGGAAGTAAACCGTGTTGTAGTTACTACCGCCTTTGATACGACCATACTGAGAGGATTTTTCAAAGATTGCAGAACGGTGATGCAATGAATAACCGAACCATAAGTTGTTCAAGTCATTCTTGCCAATCAAGTCGCCAACGTTGACATCGAATGAGAAGTCTAAGTAGTTCAACAGATGACTGGCTGTGTAGCCTTTACGCTCCATCTCAGAGCCTTCGATGTAGGTAATCGAATCGATGTAAGACATACCTTCTGCCACACCAACACGCCACTGAGTTGGCCAATCAAAGGTGTAATACGCTTTGATTGCGATAATGTATTCGGTGCTGCTTGATTGAACGTCTGAGCTCCAGTGGTGGGCAATACCTGGGGTCAAATAGATATCCAATGGCAAGCCGAAGATCTCATCAGTTAATGGGTGTCCATAGAAGAACGAGGTCAACTGGTTGTTGTATTCGTCTTTCTCTCGATTGAACTTCATGATGTCGCCAATATTGGATGGCGTTCCCCAGCCGTGTGCGACACGTAAGTACGGCGCATTGCTCAGTTTAGGTTTTGGCGCTTTCTCTTTGTCGTTAAAGAAACCAAAGCCAAGGTACAATTCCCCCTGATAACGGTCTTCAACAATCGAAGAATCGTAAGCGTTATCGTCCAATCGAGTCACACTGGTTGAACCCAATAAGTACAAGTTAGAAACCACATGGTAACGCGTTTCAACACCAACATTTAAGTCAACACCAGCACCAATGGTTTCACTAGATGCGGAGTAATACTCACTGTTGAAATCAGCACTTTTATAACGCAGCGTCGCGCTCGGGTAAAACTCCCAATCTCCAGTTTCATACTTGGCTTTAGCTCGTAAGTTACCGTGGAAGTTGTATTCACTGTCGCTCATTAACTCCGTCTCGACAGACCAAGAATCATCAAGTTGGTAGGTCAGTTGAGCACCAAAGTCCGCCGTATCGCCTTCAATCGCGTTCTGCTCAGATGCAGGAATATCAATAAAGCGCATGCGAGAGATAGCATTGAAAGACCACTTCTCATCGTCAGTTTGATAGAGGTATGCCCCCATCTCAGTACCGTCAATAAACACATAATCGTTCTTGAAAAACAGCATCGGTACGAATGAGCTAACCGATTGGTCGCCACCAGACGTGTCATAAGGGATGCTTGCTGTACGGAACATTGCAGCGATGCCCCACTCTTGCTCTTCAGCGGCCCACGCATTAGCACTTACGAAAATGCCACTTAGGAAAGCGCTACCTAGTAAAACCAATCCAGATGAAGGAAGAGTCGGTAAATATTTGAGCTTCATTCTTGTGTAATTACTCTTTGAAAAAATATTGTGTTACTGATTAGACATTTATTAACCATGACGGCTAACTATTTTTAGGTTTGCTCGGCATTGACCGTTACAATGTAGAATATTCTCGGTTAAATGAAAGTATTGTGAAAGTCTCCGAATTACAAAACATTATAGATCACTTACCCAAAGATTCCGATCCAGATATTGTTATGGGTGAGGCGTGGTTGCCTGAGCGTTTGGTGGATACCAACCTAGACGGTGACATGCTATTTCTTGAATTCGATAATGCCCCTGAAGACAATCAAGGGGATGAAGAAGGCCGTGGCTTTGTTGAGCACGAGATTGCTATGATTCGAGAAAAGCTCGAACTGTTATTAGACGAGCCTTCCGATACCAAGACCAAAGCCGATGCCCTATTGGCAATATTTCTAATGGGCCATGAACTTTCTAGCTCAGAAGTTATCGAAGTTCTTGAATCAACAGAATCTGAAATGGCAGAGCCTGAGATTGCAGAGTTTAAAACAACAGAATCTGACTCAGTAGAACTTGAAGCATCAACGCTTGAAACCACAAAGCCAGACACAAATAAGATCGAAACAAAAGAACACCACGACGACTAGCCACCAACGATTTTAGGTACCGTATTGAAACCCTCTACGACATCATCTCTTCCCCTGTTACTCGCCGGACCCATTTTAAGAAAAACCACCGCGACTGAAGTGGTACTTTGGTTAGCCACCAGCTCGCCTCTTACAGGCAGAGCCGAGCTTCATACTCAAGAAATAGACGATTCTGAAGCAGCACAAGACCAGCCGTTTTATACCTCATCGCTTGAAGAACATGATTCGATTCAAATCGGTACACATGCGTGGATAACGCTAATTCGCTTACAAGGTGAGTTTCCGACTAATACGCTGCTTGAATATGACATTCACACAGAGTCAGGTTCACTAAAAGAGCTCGCCCCTCACCTTGTTTACAACGGTAAATCTCGCGTTGAGTTTAAGATATCGACCTCAGCTGATTACATTCTTCATGGCTCTTGCCGCAACCCGCATCATCCAAGCAAAGACAGCCTAGTTGCAGCCGATAACAAGATGGCCGATCAAACCGTCGCTGAAAGACCCGACATGCTGATGATGAGCGGCGATCAGATCTACGCCGACCATGTGGCAGGCCCAACACTTGATGCTATTCAACAAGTGATTCACCTGCTTGGCCTTGTAGGCGAAAGCTTACCGACTGACTCGCAAATTAAACAAATCAACAACAGTGACGCTCTGTATAACAGTGAATACCACTTATACCAGCGTCATCACTATTTGCCGCACCACACAGCTTCAGAATCGATGATCGATAAGTTATTCCCGAACCGTGGCGTGCCGATTTTTAGCTCTACCGATTGTGAAAACCACTTGGTCACGCTGTCTGAGTTTATCGCGATGTACTTATTGGTTTGGTCTCCGACACTGTGGCAATGCGTCAATCGAGAGCGTTTAATTGAGAATAACTTCACTCAAGGTGGACGCCAATTAACACCGACTGAGCAGCAACAATGGCGTGATGAAAGCGTCATCATGGATGATTTCATTGCTGGCTTACCGCAAGTGCAACGTCTGTTCGCGCATATTCCAACGTACATGATCTTCGATGATCACGATGTGACGGATGATTGGAACCTTACCGTGGGTTGGGAGCATGCCGTCGACCAAAACCAGTTCGCGACCCAAGTCATTGGTAACGGCCTTGCGGCTTACTGGATGTGTCAAGGTTGGGGTAACAAACCGGAGAGCTTCGATGAAACGTTTATCGTGCAAGCAAAACAGCTTTTTGTCGCTCAACCGCTCATTACTAAACAACCGCGCATTAGTAAACAAACTCATAATGAAGCCGGCAATGCAGCGACTACTCACTCTATTGGCAACATCGAGCCAGACAAGCATCAAGCCTTTATTGAGATGCTGAGTCGCTTTGAAGAGTGGCATTACACAATAGATACCTCACCCAAAGTCATTGTGTTGGATACTCGTACGCGTCGTTGGCGTTCAGAGTCACGCATGAACAAGCCTTCAGGTTTAATGGACTGGGAAGCCTTGATTGAGTTTCAACATCAGTTAATGAATCAAGATAAAGTGGTGATCGTTTCTGCTGCACCGATGTTTGGCGTGAAGTTTATTGAAACACTGCAAAAGATGGCGACCACAATCGGCAAGCCATTAGTGATTGACGCTGAAAACTGGATGGCACATCCGGGCAGTGCTAATACGCTGATTAGCATCTTTACCCATACCAAAACACCGACCAACTTCGTGGTACTTTCTGGCGATGTTCACTACTCCTTCGCTTATGACATCAAGCTTAGGTATCGTCGCAACAGCCCGAACATCTATCAAATCACCTGCAGTGGTATTAAAAATCAGTTCCCTGCTCCGCTGCTTAAATTCTGCGATGTATGGGACCGCCTGTTATACAGCCCTCGCTCAGTTTTGAACTACTTAACTAAGCGTAAACGCTTGAAGATCGAAAAGCGAAGCCCTGACAATCAGACCTTCTATCGCCTTTCAAACCGCAGTGCGATTGGAGAATTGAGGCTAGACACTGATGGGAAACCGCAATCGATCACGACACTCAGTGGCGACGGTAAAATTACCCGTTTCCCAGAGCCCGATTGATAAAATGCTCCTTATCGCTCGCGTATCCGTAATGTCAGTTTTTAGTAAAGACGCTTGCGATCACACTCTGTAGACCCAATAGTTATGCTTATGGTTATAGTTGATAGCTATCAGCGTTACGGAACTCGATACAAATTTTAACTGGAGCTCGTTATGTTCAATTCTCTCACATCAATGTTTAAACAATTGATTGAAGGCCAGGACCTAAGCAAAAACCAAGGCACATCACCTAATATCGCCATCGCGAGTTTGTTGTGTGAAGTCGCGGGTGCCGACCATCAGATCAATGAATCAGAAAGAGTCGCTAAGCTACAGCTTCTGCAGCGTTTGCTGGATTTAGATGAAGAACAAGCAAAGGTACTGCTCGCGCAAGCAGAGCCGAAAGTAGAGCAATCAGTATCGCTGTATGACTTTACATCGCAACTCAGAGACCTATCTCAGCCAGTGCGAATCGACTTAATCAAAGCGATGTGGGAAGTAGCGCATGCCGACGGGGAAATTGACCCTATCGAAGATTCTGTGATCCGTAAAACAGCGGAGCTGCTCTACGTTGACCACAGTGACTTTATCAAGACTAAGCTGAACGTACTCGGTAAAAGCTAACCAAAGGCTCTCTACTAGCATTAAGCCTCTGTATTAGCGTAAGCGGTCGCCATGCATGATGCCTTTGAGCTCTAACGGCGTGCCCTTCTTAGTGACATAAAGGCCGCGCTGATTCGATACCAACACACTGCGCTTGCCTTGTGTTTGTTGAATGTATAAATGCTTGATATTGAATGTCTGCTTATCTTGGGCCTGATCCTGGTCTAATTGATAAAGGTAGTAATGATTCCCCCAGCGCAAGAACACACCAAACATTTGCTTGGTTTGAGCGACATTCCCATCCATGTCATAGCCAATGTACTGCATTTTGACTCGACCATTTTCCAATCGGAGCGAGATTATCTCCCACCCGACCATCGGGTATTCCGCAGAAAATCGATAGGTACTTTTGGTTGCGAGCCCAGAGATTAAGCCTACATTTAGAATCACAAACAGCGTCAATAAGATAGGCATCCAAAACTTACGATTCATACTTATTGCCCTCGCTCATTGTTATTGTCGACTTCGCAAGAGACAGTTTTAAACTGATGGCTTATCTCTTTCCAATGTCCATTTATCAAGGCGACGGCTTGGATATTTTGACACCCAACACCAATGCGATGCAGATAGAGCGAATCAACACCGAGCTCTGACACGGCATCCAGCTCTGTTATGACTTCTTCATCAAAATTCAAACTGTCGTGATAAACATCCATACCTCGGTACGCACTCTTATCTATAAAAAAGCAAACTGATAAAACAGCATGAGAAGAAGCGCGCTGACTACCATTCCGGCAATACGAGATTGGTGACGAGCGATAAAGTGCTTCGCCTTGAACTGACGTGATTGTGGATCCTGTTGCTTTGATTGCCCAGCTTGTTGGTTCATGCCTGAAGGCTTAAACGGTGTCGGTAATGTTAACTCATCAACGATGGTGGTTTTCTCTGAAACGATGGCGGCTTTCTCTGAAAACGCAGCTTCAACATGCGCTTCAGCGGTAGGTATTGGCATCGATAAATAACTACCGACCTGTTTCAAACGGCGTTGTTAATGATATGGACACTTCCACCCACCGTCTAAACTTATAGTCGGTAACATAAATGAGGAAGAGACCATGACCATTGCAACTTTAGGTATCGACTTAGCTAAATCTTCTTTTGCTCTTCACGGAGTAGATTCATCAGGCAAAGTTCTTTTGAAGAAAAATATCAGCAGAAAGAAGTTGTCCGAAACGTTGACCAATATGCCTCCTTGTCTTGTTGGTATGGAAGCTTGCTCCAGTGCTCATTATTGGGCAAGAGTATTCAAGCAATTTGGTCATGACGTTAAACTTATGCCTCCGCAGTTTGTTAAGCCCTATGTGAAATCAAATAAGAACGATACCGCTGATGCTGAAGCAATCTGTGAAGCGGTAACTCGCCCTAACATGCGTTTCGTACCTATAAAATCGATTGAACAGCAATCAATCCTTTCTGTTCACAAAGCTAGAGAAAGGTTAGTTTCAATGAAAACTGGCCAAACTAATCAATTACGTGGGTTGCTGGCTGAGTTTGGTCTTGTCTTTCCTAAAGGAAGTGCATCACTTAACAAGCAGCTCCCTCTGGTTTTAGAGGATGCTGAAAATAATTTGACGCCACCGATTCGCTGCGTGGTTACTCATTTAAAAGAACTAATTGATGAGCTTTCTTCACGAATTAGTGCGTTAACAAAAGAAATTGAACAATGGCACAGTACGAATGTTGATTCTAAAAGAATCGCAGAGATCCCTGGAATTGGCCCTATAACTGCCACCGCACTTGTTGCAAGTATAGGTGACCCCGCATCTTTTAATAATGGACGGCAGGTATCTGCATGGATTGGACTTGTACCTAAGCAGTTTTCAACGGGTGGCAAACAAGTATTGCTTGGTATAAGCAAGCGGGGGGATGGCTATTTACGAAGACTACTAGTGCATGGTGCAAGAGCTGTTCTTGGGCACTTAAAGCAACAGCCAACCACTTATACTCACCGCTGGTTGAATGACTTACTGAAACGAAAACACAAGAATGTTGCAATAGTCGCACTAGCTAATCGGAATGCTCGAATTGCATGGGCTTTATTGGCTAATCAGCAACACTATAATCCTGAATTACTATCTATCTAAAATTGCGCATGAAGTGGAAATGAGAAAACAGGTAAGACCGTGAGTATGGAACTCTGATTTGATCTTAGGACTTTCAAGTTCGTGTTGTTGATAAGAGCATGCTCAGCGGAAATCATTAAGAGTCCTTGAACTCGGATATATGTCTGCAATCTTTTACCTAAAACTTTCAGATTTACTACTTGCCAATAGGAAGTGTCCATATATGATCAAATCAGCTTGAAGATCAACGACACCATATGTAGCTAGTCGTTAGCTTCTAACGGGCATACCTAGTCCTATGACTTTGTTAATCGCTTTGACATTCGCCATGATTTCGCCCACTTGAGCGTTGTAACATCTCAAGCTCAATTTATCGCTTGTTAGTCCTTTATATCGGGACATAGCAGTCTCAGATATTGAACGATAGTGATAACCAGACTCTGTTTTCCATTCCGATATTGTTCCATCTCTCAGAGCCATTACCGCTTTGTTTCTGGGATGACCGTCTTCCCAAAGAGCTGCATTCTTTCGAGGCGGTATTAACGGAGTACAGCCTTTATTTTTCAGAGTCTCGTGGCAATTTTTTGTGTCATATGCTCCATCGGCGGATACGGCAGCGACCTTTCTACGTAGTGGGTTGAGTAACGTCGGTAACACTTCACTATCGCCTACATTTACAAGACTGACTTCCGCACTAATCGCTTCGTGAGTATCCACATCCACAGCTAAGTGCAGTTTGCGCCATGTCCTACGTTTTTCTGTACCATGCTTTTTCACTTTCCACTCCCCCTCACCAAAGACTTTGAGGCCAGTAGAATCAATGGCTATATGGCGAATAGCCCCTCTCGATTTATTGCGATATTTGACCTGAACTGTCTTCGAGCGTTTACTGATACAGGTGTAGTCAGGGGACGTTAGTGGAACATCTAATAGCTCAAAGATAGAGTCGATAAAGCCTTGAAGAGCACGTAAAGGAAGAGAGAAGATGCCCTTAATCATCAAGGCGGTTTCAATCGCTGTATCAGAGTACTGAAAGCCTCTCCCACGCTTACCATGATGAGTTTTGCATCGCCATGCATCTACGGCTGAATCATCTATCCAGAATGTAACCGAACCACGTTTACAAAGAGCCTTATTGTACTCCGTCCAGTTAGTTATCTTCTTGTTTGCTTTACCCATATCACCACCATTCCAATCGTTTCAAATGATCAGATCACAGGACTTGGAAAAGGTTCAACTAATTTAGGCAACAACGCCGTTTCAAACCATTGAAGCTATACCCTTCCTTTTGAACCGTTAAGATTTTGCAATCACACTCAAATGAATTTAATGCCGTGCGAATGTTCTTAACCGCGACATTAAGTGAACTGCCCGTCACAACCCTGCCCGGCCAGCAATGCTCAAGTAAAAAGTCTCGACCAACGGCTTTTGGGCTGTTCTTCACTAGATGCTCAAGAATCAGGCCTTCTGAGGGGGATAAGGTGACCCGCTTACCAGATTCCGAATCAATGAGTGTGTTATTAATCAACTCGATGCCCGAAGCGTCTAAGGTGATTTTTTCATGGCTATTGGCGTTCATTTCGGCGAGGTGTTCATAAATAAAAAGGTCATCAAAAAAGTGTTTGTTTGGTCGAACTAATAGCAAACCATACATAGAAAAGAGTAGTGATAAGTTTAGCCAATAATTAAGCTAAATATAAGCTCAGCGAGTAACAATATAAAATAGCAACAAGGTGAGTCAGTCACGTAAACTCACTCACCTTTAAACATAGCCAAGGTTTAACTCTAAACTTGCCATGGCCCCATACTAAGATCTCGTCGTTACGCAATCTGAAAACGAGGTCACAATTCTGTTTTAGCGAAATTAAAGTTCCAGTTTGAATCCAAGTTCACTAACCATAACTTCAGCGAAGCCTAACTTTACTGCATTCAACTGATTAGCAACTTCGCGTGCTTGCTCTTCGTTTTTAGCCAATATAGCCATGGAATAGACAGGCCTGATCATCGCTTTTTGGTTTGGCTTCTCTTGTGCTATTTGTTTTGGGTGAACTAACGCTACCATCTAGCTCTGCCTAATCAAGGTCGAAACCTGCGATTTAATATTAATTAAAGCGCTTCTGACATTTATTAAGAATTAACATTCTTTTCATTCTGTTTGTGTTGATGTAAAAACCGATACCCACCACCTATTGAACAAGAGAAATACCAGTCAAATGTCTCTTATTACAGATTCAACTTTCCTCACTCAGCATTCGTGAAAACTGAATCCAATTCCCTATCAAATCTCATTATCAGGCCGTCATTTATTCGTTATCGTCAGATTGATTCTCTAATTGAGATGCTGATATACAATTAATTTCAAACAACATCAAAAAATCAAATTTTTCCTTTTTTATCAATAACATAAAAACTGGCACAATCATTGCTCTTTAAGTTTTACACGGCCTCAATTAATTACGGAAGATTATGATGATGAAATTAAAAACACTCCTCTTAACATCGGTCACATCAATGTCTCTCATCGCCTGCGGCGGTGGTGGTGGCGGGTCCGGCAGTTCTGGTGGCGGAGGTGGTGCAAGCGGCTCAACTGACAGCGCTGCGAGTCCTGCCGCAACAGCTGCCAATACGACTTTTGTTGATATTGCTGTACCGGACAGTTTTGAGTGGCGTGGAACGGCTTCGCGAACAATGAGCGTCATTGTCGTCAGTAGTTTTTCATACAAAGACGGTGAGCCGGCTCCAATTCGCGGTTCCCACATCATCAAACTATACAGCGTGACCTCAGACCAAACAGATTCTCAAGCCTTCTACTCTGGTATGTCGAACCGCGATGGTGAATTAGTGAGTGACTTTAGCATTCCAACCAACTGGGAAGGATTGGAAATCGTTGCTCAGGTGCGTGGTCAAGAGTGTAGAAGTACCGTTGACCTAGATAACGTCACTACTGATTTGCTAGTTTCTTGCGACATTGTTCTGGATTCTGACTAAGGATAGCTGCCATGAAAAATATTAAAAAATCTCTAATGGTGATGGGTTCAGTCGCTATGTGTTCTTTCTCGCAACAGACGTTTGCAGCTGCAACAGAAAACACAACAACCACTAACGGTGATGGCTCAATAACAGTGACTCAAAAGATCGATGCAAGTAGTACCTCACCACATTACATCGCGCCTTCTGGTTATGGTTTCGACATCTACAGCCGAGCAAACGAAGACTACTCTTGGCAACATAATTTAACGGTCCCTGATGGCGCACAGATTACCGCAGCGACACTCACTATTTACGCTTATGATGTTGATTCAGAAGCACACCACGGAGAAAACGGAGAATACGACAGTATCGCTGTTGACGGTTCTTTACTTACTCCCGGGTTCTTACAAGGTACCAACAATAACTGGTCGACAACCGTTTTTGACCTCCCTATCGCTTCACTTGACGACAGTCTTGTGAATGTAGACCTAGATATTGATGTGAATAACGACGGTTGGCTAACCACGCTGGATTACAGCCTTATCAGTGTTACTTATGTCACCATTGCTAATACCCCTCCTTCTACACCAACTCTAAGTCGCAGCACTGGACTCGGTGATAATGACGACTTGGTTGTGACAGTAACCGGTCCAACACCGGAAGACCCAGACGGTGATTCTGTAACTTATAGCTACCGTTGGTTTGTCGATGTAGGTCAAGGGTTCTATGTGGATGATGAGTTTGTCGGAAAAAATGACAACAGTAATGCCACGTTGCCGGCCAGTGAAACTGAAGTTGGAGAACTTTGGAAGGTTCAGGTCATCGCTATTGACCAGAATGGGCTGATCAGTGAAATCGCTGAGATTGCATGGCCTTCAATTGGGGATAGTGACGGTGATGGTGTATCAGATGCAAACGACTACGCACCAAACGATCCGACAATCGCTTTCTATAGCCGAACACCAACCAGTGGATGGTACACATTAGCCTACGAAGATTTATGGCCAAATGAGGGTGACTACGATCTGAATGACTTTGTTAGCCACTACGCATTAGGTGTTTATACAAACGCGAATAACCAAATAACTCGTTTTGATTACTACGGCCAAGCTATTGCTCGTGGAGCGGCTGAAGACAATGGTTTCGCTATTTCGTTAGCAGGGCTTGAAGACACGGATGTCACTTCACTGACCAAAACATACAACGGCTCTACCGCAGCGTTAACACCAGAGGCCGGTCACTCAGGCGAGTTGGTATTTGTTGTGATTGATAGTGTCGCGGCGATGCTGCCAAGTACAAGCACTTATAGCTTTTACAACACAGAGTCAGGTGATGCACGAAGCTTAATCGATTACAGTGTCTCGCTGGTGATTGATGGTTCAATTCCTGCGCTAAGCAATACGGATTTTAACCCGTTCATATACAAAGGCAACGCGAGAGGTAGAGAGATTCACTTGATGAACTATCCAAATACAGATGTAGCAGATACCGCAATATTCGGTGCTGGTGATGATGATACAGTAACAAGTGAAGGTGAATACTATCAAAACACGACTGGCCACCCATGGGCTCTAGATATCCCAGGCCAATGGTCTCACCCATACGAACGTATTGATACTTGTGAAGCATATGAACATCTAACCACGTGGGCAGAGTCTGGCGGTACACTTCAAACGGACTGGTTCACATCACCGACAGGGTCGAAGGTATGGTAAGTAACTCGAGCTTGGTCATTAAAAAATGAGTTAATCTTTAGAAATACCGATAAAAATTAAACCAAAAAGCCATCTACAAGTGAACTGACCCCCAATA
>NZ_JBFRPJ010000086.1:1153-28801 GCF_041471945.1 Vibrio sp. 10N.261.51.A4 | reverse complement strand
AATTACGCAACAAAGCCGCTAGAACTAGCAAAATCAAATGGCGCGCAACTCATCGAAGATGCAAGAAAAGATGTGACTGAACTGGTTGAACAGGGCCGAAAACGCCGCAATGAAATCATCAGCTTAGCGCAACAAGAAGCCGAGCAAGAAAAGGCACGCATCTTAGAACAAGGTAGAGCTGAGCTAGAAGGCGAACGCCAAAAGATACGCCGTGAACTTCAGGCAGATATGGCAGACGCAGTAATTCAAAGTGCACAGAAACTGATTAGCAAAAACCTAGATTCCGCAACGAACCGAGCGCTAGTTGACCAAATGATTAGCGAACTCTAAGGAGAGGCAATATGTCAGATTACACCAATATTGCTCATCCCTACGCCAAAGCATCGTTTGAATTTGCTTTAGGTGAAAACCAGTTACAAGAGTGGCACTCAATGCTGTCCATTCTTGTGGCTGTCGCGGAAGAAGAAACGATCGCTAGTCAGATTTCTTCAGCAGAAGGTGCTTCTACACACCAAACAGAAGAGCTGGCAAACCTCATCATTCATATTTGCCAAGGACTCGTTGATGACCACGTCATTAATCTTATTCGAGTCTTGGCCGAGAACGGCCGCCTTTCTGTTGTAAGAGACCTGTTTGAATTGTACTGCGAGCTAAAGGACGAACATGAACGTGTAGTGCCTGTCACTGTCACCAGTTCAGAAATGCTGACACAGGATCAAGTTACGTCACTAACAGCTGCACTTGAGAAGAAATTAGAGCGTCAGGTTGAAATGAAGCAGGTTATTGATGACACGTTAGTGGGTGGAATGGTCATCAAAGCGGGTGAAACCGTTATCGATGGTTCTTTAAACACATCAATTGACCGATTGGCTCATCAACTTCACGCGAGATAGGTAACAATTATGCAATTAAATTCAAATGAAATCAGCGATCTAATCAAAGAACGCATCTCGAAATTTAATGTGAGCACCGAGGCTCGCAATGAAGGCACTATCGTATCGGTTCGTGATGGCATCATCACAATCAATGGCCTTGCTGATGTTATGCAAGGCGAGATGATTGAGCTACCAGGTGGCAAATACGCACTCGCACTTAACCTCGATACCCACTCAGTAGGTGCGGTGGTTATGGGCCCCTACACTGACCTCTCTGAAGGTATGAAAGTGAAAGGTACAGGTCGTATCTTAGAAGTACCTGTAGGTAACGGACTTCTTGGCCGTGTTGTGAACACATTAGGCGAGCCAATCGATGGCAAAGGCCCAGTGAGTTGTGACCGACTCGACCCTGTAGAAGTGATTGCGCCCGGTGTAATCGAACGTAAGTCTGTTGATCAACCTATTCAAACTGGTTATAAAGCGGTTGATACCATGGTGCCGATCGGCCGTGGTCAACGTGAACTTATCATCGGTGACCGTCAGACGGGTAAAACAGCGTTAGCTATCGATGCGATCATCAATCAGAAAGATTCTGGCATCAAATGTGTGTATGTGGCGATTGGCCAAAAAGCCTCCACTATCGCTAACGTGGTTCGTAAACTCGAAGACCACGATGCGCTTAAAAACACCATCGTCGTTGTGGCGTCAGCATCAGAGTCTGCAGCGCTTCAATACCTAGCCCCTTATGCGGGTTGCACCATGGGTGAATACTTCCGTGACCGCGGTGAAGATGCGCTGATCATCTATGATGACCTATCAAAACAAGCCGTTGCTTACCGTCAAATCTCATTGCTATTGAAACGCCCACCGGGTCGTGAAGCCTTCCCTGGCGACGTATTCTACCTTCACTCACGCCTACTAGAACGTGCAGCACGAGTGAATGCAGAGTATGTAGAGAAGTTCACTAACGGTGAAGTGAAAGGCCAAACAGGCTCATTAACGGCGCTTCCTATTATTGAAACTCAGGCGGGTGATGTATCAGCGTTTGTACCAACCAACGTAATCTCAATCACTGATGGTCAGGTTTTCCTTCAAACCCAACTGTTTAACTCAGGCTTACGTCCTGCAGTAGACCCAGGTATCTCGGTATCTCGTGTGGGTGGTGCGGCGCAATGCAAGATCATCAAGAAACTGTCTGGTGGTATCCGTACTTCATTAGCTCAATATCGCGAGCTGGCGGCCTTTGCTCAGTTCTCTTCTGACTTAGATGAGATGACGCGCAAACAGCTAGACCATGGTGAGCGTGTTACCGAATTAATGAAGCAAAAACAATACTCTCCAATGTCAGTCGCTGAGCAAGCAACGGTTATCTACGCAGCAGAGAAAGGCTACTTGGTCGGTGTTGAGCTAAACAACATTGCCCGTTTTGAAGAAGAGCTGATTGCTTATGCCAAAGGTCAGAACCCTGCGTTGTTCGAAAAAATCAACGCGACAGGCGATTACAATGACGAAATCGACGGTGCTCTTAAAGAGATCCTAGAAGGTTTTGTTGGGATGAAAGCTTGGTAAGTGCTCCGGTTTGTTAGCTGGAAATCAAAACAAATAGGAGCAGATTATGGCAAGTACTAAAGAAATTCGCACCAAGATAGCCAGTGTTAGTAACACTCAGAAAATCACTAGCGCAATGGAAATGGTTGCAGCAAGTAAGATGCGCAAGGTTCAAGACAACATGACGCTAACTCGCCCCTACGCCGAGAACATGCGAAAAGTTATCTCTCATGTTGCATCGGGTTCCCTGGAGTACCAGCACCCTTACCTGCAACAGCGTGAACCTAAGCGTGTCGCTTACATCATTATCTCGTCCGATCGCGGCTTGTGTGGTGGCTTGAACTCAAACTTGTTCAAGAAAGTGTTAGAAGTAATGGAGCAATGGCGCACCAAGGGAGTCGAGGTAGAAACAACCTTAGTGGGATCTAAGGCTATCTCGTTCTTCCAACGCGGCGGCAACGTTATTGCACAAACGTCAGGTCTTGGCGATACACCTAAGTTAGAAGACATCTTAGGTACGGTGAATGCGATGCTCGGGCATTACGACGAAGGTAAAATCGATAGCTTGTATCTCGTTTACAACCAGTTCGTCAACACCATGGTTCAAGCGCCAACGACCTTGCAGTTGCTCCCCCACCCTTCGGATTCTGAGGAAGGTGGTGAGCCTAAAAAAGCGCGTCGTTGGGACTACATCTATGAGCAAGCACCCAAAGACATACTCTCAGAACTGTTACATCGATACATCGAATCGCAAGTGTATCAAGGCATTGTTGAGAGCATTGCCTGTGAGCAAGCAGCCCGAATGGTCGCTATGAAAGCGGCGACTGATAACGCAGGCCAACTCATTGATGACTTGCAGTTGGTCTACAACAAGGCGCGTCAGGCTGCCATTACCCAAGAGCTGAGTGAAATAGTCTCAGGTGCCCAAGCTGTCTAGGGCTAGAAAAGACTGGGTCAAGAACAGAATTTGAGGATTTAAGAATGAGTGTTGGAAAAATAGTTAAAGTAATCGGCGCGGTGGTAGACGTCGAGTTCAGCGGCGGCAACAGCCCACGCGTTTATGATGCATTGAAAGTGACTAGCGACGAAGCAAGCTCGTTAGTATTGGAAGTACAACAACAACTGGGTAGCAATATCGTTCGTTGTATTGCAATGGGTACGTCAGATGGCTTACGTCGTGGCCTAACGGTTGAAAACACAGGCTCTCCAATCACGGTTCCTGTCGGCGAAGAAACGCTAGGCCGTATCATGAACGTGCTTGGTCAACCTATCGATGAGTGTGGTGAAATCGGTCAGAAAGAAAACTACGAGATTCACCGTGAAGCCCCTTCTTATGAAGAACAAGCAAACAGCACTGAGCTTCTAGAAACAGGCGTTAAGGTTATCGACCTTATCTGTCCATTCGCTAAGGGTGGTAAAATTGGTCTGTTCGGTGGTGCTGGTGTAGGTAAAACCGTCAACATGATGGAGCTTATCAACAACATCGCCAAAGCCCACTCAGGTCTTTCTGTATTTACCGGTGTAGGTGAGCGTACTCGTGAAGGTAACGACTTCTACTACGAGATGAAAGAAGCGGGTGTACTAGACAAAGTAGCCATGGTTTACGGTCAAATGAACGAGCCACCGGGAAACCGTCTACGTGTAGCACTTACAGGCCTAACTATGGCTGAGCGCTTCCGTGATGAAGGTCGTGACGTACTGTTGTTCATTGATAACATTTACCGTTACACGCTTGCGGGAACAGAAGTATCAGCTCTGCTAGGTCGTATGCCTTCAGCAGTAGGTTACCAACCAACACTGGCTGAAGAGATGGGCGTACTTCAAGAGCGTATCACGTCAACAAAACAAGGCTCTATCACGTCTATCCAAGCAGTATACGTACCTGCGGATGACTTGACTGACCCATCGCCAGCAACAACCTTTGCTCACTTAGATGCGACCGTTGTACTGTCTCGTAACATCGCGGCACTGGGTCTATACCCTGCGATTGACCCGTTAGATTCAACGTCACGTCAGTTAGATCCGCTGATCGTAGGCCAAGAGCACTACGACATTGCACAAAAAGTACAAACAACGCTGCAACGCTACAAAGAGCTAAAAGACATCATCGCGATTCTTGGTATGGATGAGCTGTCTACTGAAGACAAACAGACCGTATCTCGCGCTCGTAAGATTGAACGTTTCTTAACGCAGCCTTACCACGTAGCCGAAGTGTTTACCGGTCAGAAAGGTGTCTTTGTACCGCTAAGCGAAACACTAAGAGGCTTTAAAGGTCTATTGAGCGGTGAATATGACGATATCCCAGAGCAAGCGTTCTTGTACTGTGGCTCTATCGACGAAGTGCTTAACAAAGCAAAATCACTCTAAGAGGCAGGTGCACCATGGCTATCGGAATTACAGATAATACATTTCAACTTAATATTGTAAGTGCGGAAGGTACGCTGTTTTCAGGTCCAGCGTATGCCCTAGCCGTTTCTGGCGCTGACGGTGAACTGGGGATCCGCCCCGGTCACTCCCCGCTTCTCAGTAAGATCAAACCGGGCGTAACCGTGTTTGTTACAGACCCTAAATCAGAAGGCCAAGTGCTGTATGTCTCTGGTGGGATGCTGGAAGTTCAGCCGGATGTGGTTACGTTATTAGCCGACACGGCCTTGCATGGTAAAGACATTGACCGCGCTCGCGCAGAAGAAGCGAAATATGCCGCTCTAGAGAACATCAACAAGGGCAACATAGACATTAACTTTGCACAAGCTCAGCTAGAACTAGCGAAAGCCGTTGCTCAGTTACGTGCATCAGAGCTAACTTCTTCTCACACAAGACACTGAGAATAAGCGTTATTGGCCGTTAGCTGTGCTAGCAAACAAATACAAAAAAGGCTCACTAACTAGTGAGCCTTTTGATATCTGCGTAACGTAAAACCTAGGTCTAACGTTGCTTGATGTTCAAACGAATAGTTTTAAAAGATTCGTTTTAGAAAAGCAGTTTAGAGCAGTCGTTTAGAACTGTAGTTTAAAAGAACTCAATCGAATTACGGCCGCTTTTGTCATCACGTGTTGGCTTTGGCGTATCCGCTTTCTTTTTCGGTTTCTTCTCTTTTTTCTCTTTCTTTGGTTCAGCCTTTGCGCTTAGCATTTCTGCTTTGCTTTTCTTAGATTCCTTCTTCTTAGAATCCTTTTTAGACTGACCTTTCTTCGCCTTGTTCTCTTTTTTAGGCGTTTCTTTCTTTTTCGGCTTTTCTGATTCTTCTTGTACTGGCTGATCACACACCACTACATAGTATTCTTGGTTGAATTCAAAGAAGTCGCCATCGTACATTTTACGACGCTTACGGGTTTCTAGCTCACCATTTACCGCTACGTAGCCTTCAGAGATGATGTGCTTAGCTTCACCGCCACCACTCACTAGGTTAGCAATTTTAAACACTTTGTAGAGCTCGATTGGCTGTGATGAAACATCAATACCAATTGCTTCAATTTCAATCTCTTCGCCTTCTTCGCCCAGCTCTTGGCCTTCGTAATCAGCGTCTTCGTAATGTTCTTGGTCCATGGTGACCTCTACCTAAATATGTACTTCTGAAATATTGGGCGCAGTGTAATCTTAAAACAACGAAATGACCATGTTGAATTCAACCAGAGCCCATTTGTTTTAAACAAACCCTCTGCGTTATAAAACACCACCAACATTCGAAAGACTCACCAACTGCTTAGTATATTCATGCTGCGGATTACCAAACAAAGTCTCAGTGTCGCCCTTCTCTATTACCTCGCCAGCTTTCATGACGATGGTGTAATGACACAAGGATTTCACGACATTCAGATCATGACTGATAAACAAATAGGTCAGGCCATACTTTTCTTGAAGTGACTTCAGCAAATCCAATACTTGAGCTTGAACGGTTCTGTCCAATGACGATGTTGGTTCATCGAGCAGGATAAACTCTGGCTTTAAAATCAAAGCACGAGCAATCGCAATACGCTGCCTTTGACCGCCAGAAAACTCATTTGGGTAACGGTGACGCGTTTCAGGATCGAGGTCAACCTCTTTCATTACGTCACAGATGCGTTGGTCGAGTTCGTGCTCATCCAATTGTTGATGCACTAACAAACCTTCGCCAATCACCTGAGCGACCGACATTCTCGGGTTTAGCGCAGAAAACGGGTCTTGAAAGACTACTTGCATACGGCTTCTAAACGGAAGCATCTGTTTTCGATCTAAACCTTGAAGCTGTTCACTCGAGTAGGTGATTGACCCTTCACTATCTACCAGCTTAAGTATCGCCATACCGGTCGTCGATTTACCAGAACCACTTTCGCCAACCAAACCGACTGAGTGCCCTTTCTTCAAAGTGAACTCCATGTCGGTCACAGCTTTAACATGAGAAATGGTGCGCTTGAATAAACCGCCCGTGATCGGGAACCAAACACGAAGTTGATTTACATCGAGTAGCGGTTTGCTTTCGGGTGACACAGGAACGGGCAAACCTTTCGGATCAGAGTTAATAAGTTTTTGAGTGTAAGGGTGAGCAGGCGCGTTAAACAGGGTATGACAGTCGTTACTTTCGACCAAGCGACCATCTTTCATTACTGCTACTCTGTCGGCAATCTTACGAACGATACTCAAGTCATGAGTAATGAAAAGCATTGCCATACCCAGCTCTTGCTGCAGGTCTTTTAGAAGGTCGAGGATCTGCGCTTGCACCGATACATCCAAAGCCGTTGTCGGCTCATCAGCGATAAGCAGCTCAGGTTCGTTGATCAATGCCATTGCGATCATCACGCGCTGGCGTTCTCCACCAGATAGCTCGTGCGGATAGGCTGAAATCTTTTGCTCAGGATAGCGAATGCCAACCTTTGAAAGCCACTCTATCGCCAAGGCTTGTGCTTTGTTGGTTCGCATACCACGATGAATTGTTAAGGTTTCAACAAGCTGTTTTCCAATTCGATGAAGCGGATTTAGGGAAACCATAGGCTCTTGGAAGATCATTCCAATACGACCACCACGAATCCCACGTAGCTGTCTTTCAGAACAACTCAGAATATCGGTGCCAGAGAAATTGATCTTACCGTTTAAGTAATGAGACGAGCCTTTTGGTAACAGCTTTAAAATCGAGTTAGCCGTGACCGATTTTCCGGAACCACTCTCACCCACCAGCGCTAATGTCTCACCTTTGTATATTTCTAAAGAGACATCTTGTGTCACTTGCTCTATCGAGTTTTTTCGCCCGAAACCGACAGACAGTTTATCTATGGTCAAAACCGGAGAAGCAGGCGTTGTATTTGAAGTCATAACCTATCCTTACTTCTGTTGATGCGGGTCGAAAGCATCACGCACCGCTTCACCAACGAAGACCAGTAACGTAAGCATCAGTGAAAGCACGACGAAGGCAGAAATGCCAAGCCAAGGCGCTTGTAAGTTAGCTTTACCTTGCGCCAACAACTCGCCTAACGAAGGCGAACCCGCAGGAAGACCAAAGCCCAAGAAGTCTAACGAAGTCAGTGTGGTCACCGAGCCTGAAAGAATAAACGGCATCATGGTTAACGATGCAACCATCGCGTTAGGTAACATGTGACGAAGCATAATACGTTTGTCATCAACACCCATGGCTTGCGCGGCTCGCACATAATCGAAGTTTCGGCAGCGTAAAAATTCCGCTCGCACGATGCCGACTAAACTCATCCAACTAAACAGCACCATAATCCCGAGCAACCACCAGAAATTCGGCTCAATAAAACTCGACAAAATAATCAGCAAGAACAGGGTCGGCATACCAGACCAGACTTCAATGAAGCGTTGTCCGAATAGATCAACCCAGCCACCGTAGTAGCCTTGTGTTGCGCCAACCACGACACCAATCACGCTCGATACAATGGTCAGAATAAAACCAAATAGAACGGAAATACGGAAGCCATAAATGATACGAGCTAATACATCTCGCCCCTTATCATCAGTCCCTAACCAGTTCACTGAATCAGGCTCCGACGGCACCGCGCCTGAAATATCGAAGTTTATTGTGTCGTAGCTAAACGGAATGATTGGCCACACGATGTAACCGTTGTCTTCAATGAGCTCGATAACATACGGGTCTTTGTAGTCGGCCTCGGTTTCAAACTCACCACCAAACTCCGTCTCGGCATATTCATTGATAACAGGCACAAACCACTGATTATCATAAGAAACCAAGAGTGGTTTATCATTGGCAATGATCTCAGCGAACAGGCTCAAGCCAAACAAGATGGTAAATATCCAAAGGGAGATAAAACCACGCTTGTTTGCTTTAAAACGTAACCAACGAGCTTCAGCTAAAGGGTTGTTAAACATTTATTATCAATACCTTGTTATTCGTTCGCCATTAACGCGCTTCAAAATCAATTCGAGGATCAACCCAGGTATACGTCAGGTCGGAGATAATGCTCAGCACCAAGCCAAGCAAGGTCATGATATAGAGAGAGCTGAACACCACGGGATAGTCACGTTGAATGGTTGATTCAAAGCCAAGCAGACCAATTCCTTCGAGTGAAAACATCACTTCAATCAACATAGAACCCGTGAAGAAAATACTAATAAATGCACTCGGGAAACCAGCAATAATGATCAGCATGGCGTTACGGAAAACGTGCTTATAAAGAATACTGCTCTCGTCCAAGCCTTTCGCTCTCGCAGTCACTACATATTGCTTATTGATTTCATCAAGGAAGGAGTTTTTGGTCAGCATGCTGAGCGTGGCGAATCCACCGATAACCATGGCGAAAATGGGCAACGCCAAGTGCCAGAAGTAGTCGCCAATTTGCTGATACCAGTTGAGCTGGTCGAAGTTACTCGACACAAGCCCTCGCAATGGGAACCAACTGAAGTAGTTACCGCTTGCAAACAAGATAATCAGAATAATCGCAAACAAGAAGCCCGGCACCGCGTAGCCGACAATCACCACCGCGCTCGACCAAATATCAAAGCGAGAGCCGTGATGTATCGCCTTCATAATGCCTAAGGGTATCGAAATCACATAGATGATTAACGTACTCCACAACCCTAAGGAAATGGAGACAGGTAAACGCTCGATGATTAAATCAATAACGTTACCGCCCTTAAACAGGCTTTCACCAAAGTTAAAGGTCGCGTAATTTTTCAACATGTCGAAGTAGCGAACATGAATCGGCTTATCAAAACCAAACTGCTTTTTGATCTCTTCAACCACTTCTGGATCAAGCCCGCGCGAGCCTTTATAGCCACTGGCAGACGCTTGGTCACTTTCGCTTAAATCAACTTCTTGTCCACCACCAGAAAAGCGCTCCATGATGCCAGAGTTATGCCCTTCTAATTGAGCAACGGCTTGTTCTACCGGGCCTCCAGGGGCAATCTGGATGATGAAAAAGTTGATGGTGATGATCGCCCACAGCGTGGGGATCACCAACAATAAACGTCGAAATATATACGCGGCCATGCTAACTAACTCCTAGCGACGTTTTTCAGGAAGCAAAGCCGCCTTCTCTTCTGAAATCCACCATGTATCGATACCTAAATCGTATTTAGGCAATACATCTGGACGCTCAAACTTATCCCACATTGCTACGCGGTATTCACCGACGTGCCATTGCGGGATGTTGTAGAAATTCCACTGCAATACACGGTCTAGCGAACGACCAAGCGTAAGAAGTTTTTCAGGATGCTGTTGGTTACGCGCAATTTCTTCTGTTAATGCGTCAACCACTGGATCCATTACACCTGCAGTATTGTAAGTAGAATCAATGTAGTTAGAGTTCCAAACAATCATTAAGTTCGGGCTAGGATAAGGGTTTGCGGAAAATGAAGACGACACCATGTCGAAGTCACGATCACGAAGACGCTTGATATACTGAGTCGTATCAATGGTACGGATCTTCATCTCGATACCCATGCGTTTCAGGTTCTTTTGAACCGGCGTTGCGATACGTTCCGTGGTTGGGCTGTAAATCAACAACTCAAATGACATCGGCTTGCCAGTCTTTTCGTTGGTCATGACTTTGTCTTTCAGCACCCAACCCGCTTCTTTCAACAATTTGAAAGCGGTACGCATTTGGCTACGAATACGACCGCTACCATCGGTGACGGGTGGTTGGAATTCTTCGGTGAAAACTCGCGGTGGAATCTGATCTTTGTATTGAGACAACAACTCGACTTCAGCTTCGCTTGGTAAGCCTTTCGCTTCGTAGTTGGTATTTTGGAAGTAGCTACGAGTACGCTTGTACTGACCATAGAACATGTTCTTGTTCATCCACTCAAAGTCCATCGCGTAGGTTAACGCTTCACGCACTTTAGGATCAGAGAACACAGGAGATTGGATATTAAAGACGAAACCTTGAGTCGTTTCAGGCTTCTCGTGGTTAATCTCTTCTTTAATGATGTAGCCTTTATCGAAGTTCGCGCCCGTATAAGAGTTAGCCCAGAACTTAGCCGAATTCTCGGTTCGAAGATCGAACTCCCCTGCTTTGAACGCTTCCAACATTACCGTGTCGTCACGGTAGTAATCGTATTGCACCTGCTTGAAGTTATTGCGGCCAACGTTAACTGGTAGGTCTGCTGCCCAGTAGTTTTCATCTAGACCATAGGTAACACTTTGGCCTGATTTGTAGCTGATGATCTTATAAGGACCACTACCGACTGGTGGCTCACTTAGAGGCTCAGACAGCTTTCTGTCTTTCCAGAAATGTTTCGGCAATACACGAGTGCTTTGCGCGAAGCTAAACAGTTTTTCGCGGTTTGGACTGTTCATTTCAATACGAACAACCAAATCAGAGACCGCTTTTACTGACTTAATCTCTTTGTAATACACACGATACTGAGGCACGCCCTCGGTTGAGAACTTGTCAAAAGTAAAGGCAACATCATGCGCAGTGATAGGCTCGCCATCTTGGAATTTAGCATTTGGGTTGATGTCGATTTCCATCCAAGTGAAATCACTGGAGTAGCGAACCTTTAAAGCGATCAATGGATAGTACGCATCAATCTCGTCACTCGGAGAAAACATCAAGGTATCGTAAATCTCTCCGGTATAACTTGCAGCAACGCCGCGGGAACCGAATCGATTAAAGCTATCGTACGTACCTATGCTGCCATAGGTCACTTTGCCCTGCTTTGGCGCATCAGGATTAACGTAATCGAAGTGAGTGAAATCGGCTGGATATTTTGCTTCACCAAAACCAACCAGTTGTGTGGTTTCAATAACGGTGACAGCAGGAGTTGATTGGGTTTCAGAAGCGTAAGTAACGGAGGGTTGTAAAGCAATAAGCGGCAACATGATTGCACATGACTTCAAATTAAACCTTAAAAACTGAGTGCGTTGCGAGGCTTTGCGTCGAAAAACTGTTCCCATTTGACTCTCCCTTCAAATGTCATGAATTCTATATTCAAGTTGATTTATCGGCTTTGAATGCATGCCGTTAAATCAAGTATAGGTTCAAATCTAACATCATGTAATAACTAATAAAACCATCAGCACTCTATCTCTGACGGTTTATTTACAAATTACTCGTCACCGCTCGAAGTTATTGGATGCAGTGAGCTTTGATTGCTTAGCCTGAATGACACAAGCCTCAACGGCTAAGATTCCTTTGGTTGGCTTCTAAAGTGAAATTTAGGCTCTAAATAATCAACAAACTATACTTTTACTGGAGTATCCTTGCAGCCTAGGTCTAAATGGAATGACACTTTGAACAAACCAAACCAAATAACATTCGCAACGTTCAACCTTCTGAACTATCTCGAGCCACCGAATGCTTATTATGATTTTGAGAACATCTACAGCTTCGAAGAATGGCAGAAGAAGCAACATTGGATGGCTGAAGCGATTCGCTCATTAGATTGCGATGTGATTGGCTTCCAAGAGATATTTAGCCCGCAATCTTTAGAGCTATTGATGAACGAGCTAGGTTATCCATACTTTGCAGTGGTCGATAGCGCCAACGTTGAAGATGATTACCTATACACCTCACCAGTCGTTGGGATCGCTTCCCGTTACCCGATTGAAAACGTGCAGCCTGTTACGCCAGATTCGAAGTTACTGAAAGCATTCAACCTTGACGACAAATTCTCATTCAACAGAACGCCTGTTCACGCGACGATTACGTTACCCCATTTAGGTTCAACCGACTGTTATGTGGTGCACTTCAAATCACAACGTCCGACAGAGCCAAAAGCAGAATCTGTCGATGCGGACAACACTCAGCAAGGTGCAAAACCACAAAGTGACACGCTCACTCGTTTTCACCAAGAACAGCTTGGCTCTTGGCTATCAAGTGTCCAACGCGGTCTAGAAGCTCAGATGCTGCATCAATACATCACCAACCAACGCTACCAAACCGAGCAACCTGTTGTGTTGATGGGTGACTTTAATAAGCCACTGTTTAATGATGAGTTTAAAGGGCTGTTGAATTACTCAATCAACCGAGACGAAAACAGCAAGCATTGGCTATCCCACTTTCGCTTGAAAGACAGCTGGGATCTTTACCATCAACTGCATGAAGAAGACTTGCTTGAACAGCGAAAGCCAACCCATTACTACGGCGCTTCTGGATCTGTACTGGACTACATTTTGATGTCGAACGAGTTTGATTGTCAGAACTCTTCAAGCTTAATGGAGATCTCTAGCTACACAGTGTTAGACCATCACCTGATTAATCCTAGTTTTGAACACGACCAATTCAGTACCGACCATGCCATCGTGTCTGTCACCGCTCATATTCGTAAAGCCTAGAGTTAAACATAAAAAAGCCGCAGTCAAAAACTGCGGCCTTCCACTTTAGTTAAACGGGTTGAGCCAACCGACGCCCCATTTAGAAACCGATTTACCGTTTAGCAAAGTGTGAAACTTAGAATGTGTACATTGCGCCTAAGTAGAAAGAGTCCAGAACAACAGTATCTTCTGTCTTGTGTCCGTTTTCGTAATCTTCGATATCAAAAGCATCGGCTTCGTATGCTAAGCGAAAGCTCAACGAAGACATTGTAGGTGGCGTGTATTCAACACCAACACCCATACGGATGCCATCTCCCGAATCATCAAAACCATCTCCTGACGGGCGAGAGCCATCAGCAAGCTTCATGTCTAGATCAATAGTCGACAGACCGATAGTGCCAAATGGACGAATGCCATTATCAAACGTGTAACCGAGGTTCGCCGTTACCGAAAAGATTTGAGGTGTCCAAGTGAAAACCTTATTACCAGATTTCGTTTTCAGGGCTATATCACCAAAATCTGTGTATTGAGCTTCAACCGAAACAATGCGGTTAAATTTGTAACCAGCAATTAATCGGTAAGTATTGTCTTCGGCTTTAAAAGTAATAGGCTCACTGATCGTGTCAGTTAACCCGCTATCATCAATACCAGATGTACCGATTGCGCCGCCTAGGTAGAATCCACTGTCTGCTGCCATTACATTGTTTGCTGCAAATGCTGACATCATCGCGATACTTAGAATAAATTTGTTGTTCATTACTGCTTGACCTTACTTAGTGCAAATCAAGATTGTTACGCCTTCCTATGCTGCACAATCTTGTTAGAGTTATCCGACACCCCGTCGAATTGGCAAGCAGGTTAATCTCACAGAAAACAAAAAAATAAATAAAAATATAATCACTTTGCGCC
The DNA here is from genome assembly GCF_041471945.1 of Vibrio sp. 10N.261.51.A4. NCBI lineage: Bacteria > Pseudomonadati > Pseudomonadota > Gammaproteobacteria > Vibrionales > Vibrionaceae > Vibrio > Vibrio sp. 10N.261.51.A4. Next base: position 14,764 of record NZ_JBFRPJ010000086.1, on the reverse strand, counting down.
CTCGCCTATTAGCAGTGCTCTGCTTGTTATTGGAAAATGTGGGAAGACCGATTTCAAGAGAGCATATTGTTGATGTGTGTTGGGACGGACAACTCTCGTCACCACATGTTCTTGCAAACGTAGTCTATAACCTACGCAATGTGTTCGCGCGATTAAGAGCATCCAACGTCCAGATCATTACCATTAGTAAGTTCGGATATGCGCTATCGATTGAACCCACGTAAAAGGATTTATGCAATCAATGGCGGTGACTAAGATCACCAAAAAACGCCCCATCGAAACGTTTCGATGATCATTATCACACTCTAAAACAATCAAACGTGCAAATGATAAATCACACACTATTATCACTATCGAAACGTTTCGATGGCTTTTTCTTGAGTTGTTCTCAACCCATTAAACGTTATTTTTCGATAGGTCGTGATATGAAAAAAAGTACTTTAATAAACTCTGAGCTCTCTTACCTAGTGGCGACTCTTGGCCATACAGATGAAATCACGATTTGTGATGCAGGGTTGCCGATTCCGGATCATGTGACTCGCATAGACCTTGCTTTGACTCACGGTGTTCCAAGTTTTCAGCAGACAGTAAAAACCATGCTGGATGAGTCTCAAATTGAAGGCGTTGTGATTGCAGAAGAGTTTGCGAAAGTGAGCCCAGAGCACCACGCTGCGCTGATTGATTTAATCAAGACAGAAGAAGCACGTTGTGGCAAATCGCTTTCTATTACTTACATCACTCATGAAGAATTCAAACAGCGAACGCATGAAAGCCGTGCAGTGATTCGCACCGGTGAATGCACACCATACGCAAATGTTATTTTCCAAGCTGGCGTAACCTTTTAGCTCAAGCAAAACGCAACGACAGCTCAGTGTCATCACTGAACCAAAAACAATACATAGACAGAATAATCAAATACAACTGGCCCCGAGTAAAGGAACCGACATGACTCAAGCCATTTTAGAACTTAGCTCAATTGAGAAAGCCTTCCCTGGTGTGAAAGCACTGGATAAGGCAAGCCTCAACGTTTATCCAGGACGCGTAATGGCGTTAATGGGTGAAAACGGTGCGGGTAAATCAACGCTTATGAAAGTGCTGACAGGCATCTACCACTTGGACGGCGGCACTATTGCCTACCAAGGAAAACCTGCTGCATTTAAAGGGCCACGTGATTCTCAACAAGCAGGCATTAGCATCATTCACCAAGAGCTGAATCTAATCCCTGAATTGACCATCGCCGAGAACATCTTCTTAGGTCGTGAAATCACGGGCACCATGGGTCGTATCTTGTGGAACGAGATGTACCAAGAAGCAGACAAGCTACTTAAACGCCTTAACGTGAAACACAGCTCGAAAACACCTTTAGGCCAGTTGAGCCTTGGTGAGCAGCAAATGGTAGAGATCGCGAAAGCCCTATCGTTTGAATCTAAGGTCATCATCATGGATGAACCAACCGATGCGCTAACCGATACCGAAACTGAATCTCTGTTTAAGGTGATTAACGAACTGCGCGATGAAGGCTGTGGCATTGTTTACATCTCTCACCGTTTGAAAGAGATCTTCGAGATTTGTGATGACATCACAGTGCTTCGTGACGGTAAGTTCATTGGTCAGTGTGAAGTAAAAGACACCGACGAAGATGGCCTAATCGAAATGATGGTTGGTCGTAAGCTAGAGGAACAATATCCACGTATCGGCCAGAGCCATGGTGAAACTTGTCTTGAAGTGATTGGCCTGACGGGTTCTGGTGTTCACGATGTGAGCTTTACGCTAAAACGCGGTGAAATCCTGGGTGTATCTGGCCTAATGGGTGCTGGCCGAACTGAACTGATGAAAGTGATTTACGGTGCCCTTCCAAGTGAACGCGGCGTCATCAACCTAGAAAATAAAACCATCAACCCTGTAAGCCCGAAAGACGGCTTGGCCAATGGCATTGCTTACATCTCTGAAGACCGTAAAGGCGATGGCTTAGTTCTAGGGCTTTCTGTTAAAGAAAACATGTCGTTATGTTCACTTGACCTACTAACAAAGAGCGGTCAAATCCAACATAAAGACGAAGTGATTGCAGTAGATGACTTCATCAAGCTATTCAACATCAAAACCCCGACGCGCGAACAGATTATTGGCAACCTTTCTGGTGGTAACCAACAGAAAGTGGCTATCGCTAAGGGCTTGATGACCAAACCAAAAGTACTGATTCTCGACGAGCCAACGCGCGGTGTCGATGTCGGTGCTAAGAAAGAGATTTACCAACTCATTAATAAATTTAAAGCCGACGGCATGAGCATCATTTTAGTCTCATCTGAAATGCCAGAAGTGTTAGGAATGAGTGACCGCATCATGGTGATGCATGAAGGCCGTGTAAGCGGTGAATTTGATGCTAAAGAAGCAAACCAAGAATTATTACTGGCGTGTGCGGTCGGTAAAAAGATCAACGAGGACGCAGCATGAGTACTAAAACCATGAGCAAAACAACTGAAGCTCCAAAGAAAAAACCGTTAATCAGCAAAGAGTGGCTGATTGATCAAAAGTCATTGATTGCTTTGCTCTTCCTGATTGTTGTCGTTTCTTTCTTAAACCCGAACTTCTTTACTGTCGACAACATCCTAAACATTCTGCGCCAAACCTCGGTTAACGCAATTATCGCTGTAGGTATGACGCTGGTTATCTTAACCGCGGGTATCGACTTGAGTGTTGGTTCTGTACTGGCGCTTTGTGGTGCGTTCGCAGCCAGCATGATTGGCATGGAAATCCCTGTGATGATCGCAGTACCAACCGCTCTTGTAGCAGGTGCAGCATTAGGTGCGATTAGTGGTGTGATTATCGCTAAGGGTAAGGTTCAAGCCTTCATCGCAACGCTTGTCACCATGACACTACTTCGCGGCGTAACCATGGTTTACACAGATGGTCGTCCTATTTCAACAGGCTTCACAGACACAGCAGACGCATTCGCTTGGTTCGGTACTGGCTACGCAATGGGTGTACCGGTTCCAGTATGGATCATGGTCGTGGTATTCGCAGCAGTATGGTACCTACTTAACCACACACGCTTTGGTCGCTACGTTTACGCACTGGGTGGCAACGAATCAGCAACTCGCCTATCAGGCATCGACGTAGACAAAGTAAAAATCGGTGTTTACGCAATCTGTGGTCTGCTAGCTGCAGTGGCAGGCATCATCGTGGCATCGCGTTTGTCATCAGCTCAACCAACCGCAGGTATGGGTTATGAGCTAGACGCTATCGCAGCCGTAGTTCTTGGCGGGACAAGCTTAGCTGGCGGTCGTGGCCGTATCATGGGCACATTGATTGGTGCTCTGATTATCGGCTTCCTAAACAACGCCCTAAACCTACTAGACGTATCTTCTTACTACCAGATGATTGCAAAAGCAGTGGTTATTCTTCTGGCGGTATTGGTCGACAACAAAAACAAATAAAACCTATTCACATCCTAGGTTAATACAAGTAACACTCTAGTTTAATAAAAGTAACAGTTTGTTTTACCTTAAAATATTAGAATCTATAAATAATGTAACTACGAGCTAGGACTCACCTCCTAGCTCACCCTACACAAAGGACTTACACCATGAAAAAATTAGCGACTCTTATTTCTGCTGCTCTTCTTTCTACAACGGTATCTGTGTCTGCACAGGCGCAAGATACAATGGCAATCGTTCTGTCTACATTGAACAACCCATTCTTCGTAACCATGAAAGATGGCGCAGAAGCGAAAGCGGAAGAGCTAGGCTACAAGCTTATCGTTCTTGATTCTCAAAACGACCCAAGCAAAGAGCTTTCGAACATTGAAGATCTAACCATTCGTGGTGTTAAAGCAATCCTGATTAACCCAACGGATTCAGACGCTGTATCTAACGCTATTCGCATTGCTAACCGTTCAAACATCCCTGTACTAACGCTAGACCGTGGTGCAAGCCGTGGTGACGTAGTGAGCCACATCGCTTCTGATAACGTAATCGGTGGTGAAATGGCGGGTCACTTCATTATGGAAAAAGTGGGCGAAAAAGCGAAAGTAATCCAACTTGAAGGTATCGCTGGTACTTCTGCTGCTCGTGAACGTGGTGAAGGCTTCATGAACGCAGTAAACGGCAGCGACCTTGAACTTCTTGCAAGCCAACCTGCTGATTTCGACCGTACTAAAGGTCTGAACGTAATGGAAAACTTACTTGCTGCTAACCCAGATGTACAAGCAGTATTCGCTCAGAACGATGAAATGGCACTAGGTGCACTTCGCGCAGTTCAAGCTTCAGGCAAAGAAGTGATGATCGTTGGCTTTGATGGCACAGACGACGGCATCGCTGCTGTTAACCGTGGCCTACTTGGCGCAACGGTTGCACAACAGCCTGACCTAATCGGTTCTCTAGGTATCGAAATGGCAGACAAAGTACTGAAAGGCGAAACTGTAGACGAGTACGTACCAGTACCTCTAAAAATCATCGCTAAGTAATCGTTACTAAGTAACGCGATATAAAGCAGGGGTCCCCTATCCCCTGCTTTGCTTAGCTCATTAGCTCACTGACTCAAAAAACCCGACAGTGCATCGCTGTTTCTCATAAGCCGCTAACAAGGCGAACAATTAACATCATGAGAAAGACCCATGCATTTTCAAATACGATATATCATAAGGCTCGTATCATGACTCAACTGATTGTTTTAGGTAGCGTTAACGCTGACCACGTACTACAAGTTCCTTCGTTCCCTCGTCCGGGTGAAACCTTGATTGGCGGTAACTATCAGGTCATTCCTGGCGGCAAAGGCGCAAACCAAGCCGTAGCGGCAGCAAGATTAAACGCAGATATCGGCTTCATCGCCTGTGTTGGTGACGACCCATTTGGCATCAATATTCGTCAAGATTTTGCTAAAGATGGTATAAACATCGACGGTGTGATCGTTGCAGACAGCACGCCTACTGGCATCGCGATGATCCAAGTATCCGCAACAGGCGAAAACAGTATTTGTCTTTCTGCGGAAGCCAACGACAAGCTGACTTGCGATCAAATCGAGCCGCATCTAGAGAAGATTCGCGGTGCTAAGTACTTGCTGACTCAGCTTGAAACGCCAATTGAAGGCATTGAATACGCTGCGAAAGTAGCAAAAGAGAGTGGCACGCAAGTCATTCTAAACCCGGCTCCTGCTCGTCCCTTATCGGATTCGCTGCTTGCTTGTGTTGACGTGATTACACCCAACGAAACCGAAGCTGAAGTGCTAACCGGCATTACCGTGACGGACAACGAATCAGCTCATCAGGCTGCGCTGGCTCTGCATGCTAAAGGCATCGAAACAGTAATGATCACGCTAGGCGCGAAAGGCGTGTGGGTGAGTCATCGCGGTCAAGGCAATGAAGCCAGCGAAGGTGAATTAATCGCAGGTTTCCGTGTTGAAGCAACAGATACAACTGCCGCAGGTGACACCTTTAACGGCGCGTTGGTGACAGGCTTGCTTGAAGATATGCCACTTGAGCGTGCGATTAAATTTGCTCATGCTGCAGCTGCTATCTCTGTGACACGCTTTGGTGCTCAAACGTCGATTCCAAGCCGTGCTGAAACCGATGCGTTTTTGGCAGAGCAACTGTCTGCTTAGTTTGATACCTATTTGAAGGCCTAACTTCTGAGCTAAACCGTGATTAACGGATGTTAGCCTTCAAATTCGGTAACAACAAATAACAAGAATAAGCCCCTGTTTTCAGGCAGAATATCGCCCAACGTGGAAGGTTATTCCCACAAGGATTTTTTATGGCAACAATGAAAGACATCGCACGGCTCGCAAAGGTTTCGACTTCTACCGTGAGCCACGTGATCAACAAATCACGCTTTGTCAGTGAAGAGATTGCTGAGCGTGTTAACAGTGCGGCTAAAGAACTCAACTATGCGCCTTCTGCATTGGCTCGCAGCTTGAAAATGAAGCAAACCAAAACCTTGGGAATGCTAGTGACCACATCCACCAACCCATTCTTTGGCGAAGTGGTAAAAGGTGTGGAACGTCGTTGCTACGAAAAAGGCTACAACCTTATCTTGTGTAACACCGAAGGCGATAGCGAACGCATGAAATCCTCTATCGATACCTTGCTGCAAAAGCGAGTCGATGGCCTGATGCTAATGTGTTCTACCCTTGAAGGCGAACATATCGATGTATTCGAGCGCTACCCAGAACTGCCTGTTGTAGTCATGGATTGGGGCCCTATGTTGTTTGCGAGCGATAAGATCCAAGACAACTCGCACCAAGGTGGCTACATGGCAACTAAGCACTTGATAGATAACGGTCATTCTCAAATTGGTTGTATCACTGGCCCACTGCACCGTAATCAAGCTTCGTCTCGTTATCAAGGCTTCAAGCAAGCAATGGAAGAAGCCAATTTAGAGATCAACCCTAAGTGGATTGTTGAATCCAACTTTGAATGTGACGGTGGTTTTGACTCTTATCAGACATTGAAAACTCGTGGCGAAATGCCGTCTGCCTTGTTCGTCAGTAACGATATGATGGCGATGGGCGTGATTCACGCTGCGGCGCAAGATGGCACATCGATTCCGAATGATCTGTCTATCATTGGCTACGATGACATCCACCTGTCGAAGTACATGACACCCGCGTTAAGCACTGTCCACCAGCCAAAACATCGTTTAGGTAAAACCGCAGTGGATACGCTTTTGAGCAGATTACAAACTCCAGATGCTTATCCGCAAGTCGTTGAACTTGAACCTACTCTTGTTGAACGAAGCAGCGTAAAAGCGCTTTAATACTCGCCACACTCATCACACCGTTGAAAGCTAGCTTATTGAGCTAGCTTTTTTGTCTTTGAAACATAATAACGCCGCTTAATCGCCCCTAAAATGCCTTTAATATGCAAAACTTACACGCTAAAGTATGTATTTACGCACTCAGCAACTATTTGCGCACTTAACGACTAATGATCATCTACACTAACAGTGAATAACAACGACATGGAGAGCGCTGTTTTATGATCGCGGGTTGGTTTGACAATATATCCCTACAGAAAAAGCTATTAGTCAGCTTTTTGATTCCTATCGCTTTGATGCTTATCGTGGCTTTTTCTGTCCATGAAAACACCCGAACGGTTGTAAAAGACAATAATTGGGTTGTACACACACATAAAGCCATCGCTCGGGCTCAAGAACTTCTCAGCTTAACAGTCGACATAGAAACGGCTGAACGTGGTTACTTGATCACGGGTGATCCTGTTTTTTTAGAACCCTACCATTTAGCTCTTGATGTATGGCCTCAAAAACTCCAAACCCTTGCGAATCAAGTGAGTGATAACCCACCTCAAGTAGAACGCCTATATAGAATCGATGATATTCATAAAACATGGCTGAAACAGTCTGGAGAGAAAGAGATCCATCAACGCAGCCTTGTCAATAAAGGCGAAGCTGAAATACAAAGTGTCATCGACCTCACTCAGCAGCAAACCGGAAAAAAATTGATTGATGAGATTCGCCAAGAGATTGCTCAATTCATTGAAATTGAACAACAACTTATTATTACCAGGGTCGAAAAATCGGAGAACTCAGCCAATCAAACCAGCTATATATTAATCCTCGGAACACTGTTTTCCGTGTTCATATCACTCCTTGTTGCTGCGTGGGCGTCAAAGCGTATTAATCGAAGATTACACACCCTACTTGAGGCCACTAACCAAGTTGCCGCTGGCCATTTGGATCAAGGTGCTGCAACTCTGGAATTGAGTTCGAATATAAACACCCAAGACGAAATCGCTCATCTCAAACAAAGCTTTCAAAAAATGACAGACAATTTGATCAGTAATGACAGTGAAATGAGAGCGAAAACTCGGGAGCTAATCGCCGAACGAACCAAAGCTGAAGCCGCAGTAAAAGCTAAGGGCGATTTTCTGTCTACCATGAGCCACGAGATCAGAACGCCAATGAACGGCGTTCTTGGAATATCTCAAATCATTGCAAGCCAGACCCAAGAACCCGAAACAAAAGAGAACATCAACATCATTCTCGATTCTGGTCACCACTTGATGACAATACTCAACGACGTTCTCGACTTCTCAAAAGTCGAAGAAAACAAGCTTGAGCTAGATGTGGCACCCTTTAATTTTGTTCAAGTCATGCAGCCTGTATGCAGCGCTCTAAAACCCTTAGCCGATGAAAAAGGCATTCGCCTGTTGATCGAAAATAACATACCGAAAAACATCCAACTCGTCGGAGACTGTGCAAGGCTACGTCAAATCATGTTCAACTTGGGCGGCAATGCGACCAAATTCACCAAAGAGGGTCATGTGTCCATTCAAGCTGACCTCAATCGCCCCAACAATCAACTGATTCTGACCGTGACAGACACCGGAGTTGGTATCCCGAAAGATAAGCACGAACAGGTATTCAATTCGTTCGAACAAGCAGACACTTCCACAACAAGGAAGTTTGGCGGAACAGGGCTTGGCCTCGCAATCGTCAAGAACCTAGTCAACCTCATGAATGGAGAAATCACATTAACCAGTGCTGTTGGGCTTGGCACAAAATTCCAAGTCTCTCTGCCTATCACATGGCAAGAAAGCAAAGCGAAAGACATCGCAACCCATACAGTCGATGCAGAAACTCTCAGTTATGACTCGTTAAGTATCCTGTTGGTGGAAGATAACCGTATTAATGCCATTGTTGCACAGGGCTTTTGTGAAAAGCTCGGCCATCATGTCGATCATGCAGAGAACGGAAAACTAGCAATTGAACGCCTCAAAACCACTCAATATGACCTTATCTTGATGGACAATCATATGCCTGAAATGAACGGGGTCGAGACAACAAATTACATCCGCGAAAAGCTGAAACTCGATACCTTGATATTCGCTTATACGGCCGATGTATTCCGTGAGGCGCATGACAACTTCATTCAAGCCGGTGTCGACCATATTCTGACCAAGCCTCTGCAGCAAGAGAGTTTCTTCGACGCCCTACAACAGTTCTCAAGTCGATTACCGAAACAAACCGCAGCCGAAGGTTCGAGTGAGAATGAAAATATTGTCGAGCTTCATCGTAAGCCTATTGAAACGCTGAGGTTAACGGAAGAAGAGATCAGCCACTCAGAAGTGATACACATACTGAAAGACGACACGGAAGGGTTCAGCTTACTCATCGACTCAACCATTATTGAGTTCGAACAGTCGGTTGATCGTGTCATCGAATACTATTTAGATAAAGAATTAGAGCCACTTTGTCGCACCCTGCACTCCATTAAAGGCATGTCACTAAACTTAGGCCTTAACATGCTTTCTAAGCAGGCATTGGAACTAGAAGTCGAAGCCAAAAATCAACAATTGCCGGATATTGAACGACTGCAAAAGCTGCTCAATCGCCTTATGGTCAATATCCATCAAGCTCAGCGGATGAAAAACGCCCATTCAGTCGAGCATCTGAATCAAATGAACGATCAAGCTTAAGAACGCTTCGCTCCCAAGCTAAAACGCAAGGCTTAATCACCTTGCGTTTTTCGATCTTATACCGCGCTAGTCTCTGTTCTAGCGGTTTAACGGTTTAACGGTTTAACAGAGTGGTGATTTGCTGCATCTCATCTTCAACATCAACGCCATTGTATTGCGGCGCAATCGAGAGATCTTGAATACTTACGGTTTCTACCGATTGCCTTTCGTTGAGCTGAGTCATTAACTCCCCTTTGGGTGAGTAGACTCGGCTACCACCACAGTATGTCGCGGTAAACGCATTAACCACATCTTGCCCGACGCGATTACAAGTAACCATGTGACACCCTTCCTCCAAGGCTCTCGCTTGAGCAATGGCAAAACTATGATGCCCACCGAAGTTGGCAGGGTGAAGAATAACGTCGACCGACTGATACCCTCTCATGATCTCCGGGAACCAAATATCAAAGCAAATCGCGACACCAAACTTTAAGCCTTTGTGCTCAAACGAGAGGCGTTCCTCCCCTCTCGAGAAATACTGCTTATCGAATTTGGTTTGACTGATTTTTCTATATTTGTGTCGTAAACCGGAAGCATCCACAACCACGACGCTGTTGTAATATTGGCCGCTATCTTTCTCGGCAATACCAGCAACAATCAAGGTGTGATGCTTCGCTGCAAGCTGCGTTAATGAATCAATAGTACTGCTGTCGGCGAAGTCTTCAGCCAATTCATGAATTTCTTCAGCCTCATTAAAAATATACCCAGTAGTGAACAGTTCAGGCAGTAAAGTAATATCGCCAACTGACGGCTCCGCTTGCAAAAGATCAGAGACCGAATCTATATTCTTTTGTTTGTTTTTGTATTCAACTTCAAGCTGAATAAGCGTGATACTGACATTATTCAAAATCGATTCCTTACTAGGTAATACTTAAAGCTGTAATGCTTCAAGCTGGAGACTAAGAACTAAGAACGACAGAGTAGGCCAATCCCCTATCGCTTTCTTATTCGCCCGCCAAAGGTTGAAGCAGGTGCACAGTCCTGTACGTATTTTAAACCTGCCTACGGCGCTAATTAAGGCTCTGGTAAAACGGGAGGCGTGCTGTCCATATAGGTTAAGAAATTCACCCACACCTCATGCGTGCGCTGCTTGGTTAACGTCATCTTGCAGGAAAGCGCCATAACCCCTCGAATAGAACCTTCACGCCATTGGGTGTACACAGAATCACAATGTGCTGTCATGTACGCCTGCCAGCTCTCCTGAGCCTTCTTAATTGACGCCACCAGCTCAGCATCATAAGCATTGTGCTCAAAGCTGGCTGCAAGGTATTTATCCAGTTCCGCTTGTGCGGATTCCAACTCAATTGCCGCACAGTGATTGATCTCGATGGTATTCATCGCATTCTCGCAATCAACAACACCTTCGTCGGCCAACGCAGAGAATGAGAAGCACACCGCTATGAGTGCTGATATCAGTTTTGTCATAACTATCCTTTATGCTGTCACCACCAAAACGAATCGTGTCGTGACTTTATTAATTCAAACGTGGCTCAATATTTATCTCATTCAGTTCATTCCGCCGGCCAAATAACAACAAAACTTATCAGGATATAAGCAATTGTTATCCGCATGAATCATCAAAAATGACGCCTCGCTAACTCAAATAAATGAGATAACGCTCAGATTTTGCTGGTAAAACTAGAAAAAATATTATTTATATCAATAATTCGTGCCTGCATTCACAATATTAATTATTTATATTGCTACGTAATCGTTAACTTTATAAATTAAATCGAATGCTCACATAGATCGGTAACGCTTCTCCAACTATGGATATCAAGTACAAAAACATTGCCAAGACTTCATTTTACTTTGCCATCTCTTTCTTTTTTTCCATGGCAATGCTCATTCCTTTTACACCGCATCACTACCAAACATTAACCGAAGACACATCAAGGTTAGTCGAAACCAGGTTAGAAGGGATCCAATCAAGGTTCGACCGTTTTTTATCTGAAGTTAGACCTGAACAGTCTTGCGACGCGATCGTTAGACAGCTTCGACAAAACGTTTTTGAAGCCGATTGGGTAAAAGAAGCAGCGGTATTCAATAAAGAGAACCGATTTTACTGTTCAACCACCGATGGTGACGTTTCATTTCGCCTATACAGCACCATCAGGCAGCGGCTCAATGACGACCCGAATTTAACGACCCTGTCGTATTCCAACTCGGCCATCACGCAAGTTCAGTCCATCATGCTCATTTTCTCGAACAAAGAAGATGCCGGAGTGAGCCTGATGATACCGCCACACTTCATCTATGACCTTGTTGAAACAAACCTGAGCAGCCATGGAATACAGGCCAAAGTTGAAGTGATAAAAAGAGATATCCACCCTACCGATATTGACTCATCAATCGCCAAGGTGCGGATACATTCGAACACCTACCCATTGACCATCACCTCATACATTGGGTATCAGTTTTATCTTCACTTCATGTTGAGCTATTTATGGTTTGGCTTTTTGATGGCCGGAATTACCACCATAATTCTCCTTTCCATCAAGCATAAAAAGCAGAGCCAACGCAGCTTAGAATATTCGCTTTCAAGTGCGCTAAAAAACCAACACCTTCATGTTCACATGCAGCCTATCGTTAACCAAAACACCAATGAGATCGTCGGCTGTGAGTCACTATTACGATGGAACGACCCAATTGAAGGTAACGTCTCCCCGGCTATTTTCATTCCGCTTGCTGAAAGCTTAGGGTTGATTGAGGAGCTCACCTACTTCGTGCTGCGCAAAGTATTAATGACGTTGAAAAGCAATCAAGACGTGTTCGAATCAAAGTACATCAGCGTCAACATAAGCCGGAATGTGCTATCAAATAGCAACTTCGCAAGCAAGGTGAGTCATATATACAAGAAGAACCCAGGCATTCTCAAGCAGGTGGTATTTGAGGTCACAGAGGATGGTGAATGTTCTGATGCCGATATGATTAAGATTAAAGACAACCTAACCAAACTATCGAATATGGGCGTAAGAGTTGCGATTGATGATTTTGGTACAGGCTACGCAGGGTTAGATTTCGTAAGACAGTTCCCGTTCAGCATTCTCAAAATCGATCGCGTGTTTGTGAAAAACATATCCGACGAATCCAGCTTTGGTCTCCCTTTGCTAGAGTCCATGCTTCAACTATCACGCTCCTTAGGCATGCAAGTCATCGTCGAAGGTGTCGAGTATGAATCCCAAGTGAAAATCTTATCTAAGCTCGGTGTCGACTATATCCAAGGCTTCTATTTTTATAAGCCGATGCCGATAAACCTGACTGTCAGCTTACTCAGGCAGCAGCATTTTGAGTCCGATAACGTTGAGGAATCATCCTTTTCAACACCAAAATGTGAGCAGCTTTAAACAGGTTCGATGGGATAAGCGCTGAAGATACAGTTCAGAATAATGCTTAGTACAACGCGTCACTTTAGCTTACGGTACGTTTCCCCACTCTTACACCCAGGCAGGCTTTTACCATATTTGTGACTTAAATTATCGACGCGTGTTTTGGTTGGTTTTATGACTACTCGTAATCGCTAGCATGCTATCAGCGTGATTTTTGTTCCAATCAATCTTTTCGTTAATGTCTTTGTTATCAACAAAGACCCAGTGAGACATACACTCTACACAATACCAAACACATCACAACGCAGCATGTAACATATGCAACAAGCAACTAATTCGTGACCATCAACAAGATAATACCGTATCATGTGCGCGATTAAATTAACCTAGGAATCAATCACATGGAAAATACTGAAGTAATTAATACGGGGCTCTCAGAGAAGGACAAAAATGCAAAAACTCATGCCATCATCGCGTATGCGTTAATGCTATTAGGCTTCTTTACTGGTATTAGTTTTCTTGCAGGTGGTATTTGGGGCATCGTTAAAAAGTCCGATGCTCAAGGGACTGTCTTTGCGGATCACTACGACAACATCACCAAAACATTCTTTGTTTCGATTGTGCTTACTATCATTGGCGCTCTAACAGCCGTTTTTGTTATTGGCTATGTTGTTCTTCTTGTTGCCGCGATCTACACGCTTTGGAAGTTGATTGCTGGTTTAGCAAAAATTACTTCAGACAAGAGTTTTAATTAATATGAAAAGATGCGAAGCCGCAGCTTTAAAGCGACGGCTTCGTCTATTCGTCTATTCG
>NZ_JBFRPJ010000086.1:0-402 GCF_041471945.1 Vibrio sp. 10N.261.51.A4 | reverse complement strand
TTCGTCTATTCGTCTATTCGAGCAGAGCTTAAAGAAAAATAGAAAGCGAACAAAGGTATAAGTTAGTAAACTAATTAGACTAGTTCGTCGCTTTTGAATCTGATGAATTAGCTGCTTTCGTTGCTTCTTCAGCAGTTTTCTTACCAAATACCGTATCCATCATAAAACCAATACGCTTAGCTGCATTACCAAATTTGTTTGGGTTAGCCGTGTATGGGACTTTAAATTCTACTTCACCTACTCTTTGTCCGTTCTGATAAGCATTGATCTCCGCTTGCTTTAAGAACAACGCTAAGTCCCAGCTCCAATGGCCTTCATACTCCCAGGGCGGGATCGCACTTTGTTAACAAATATGATCTAATAGTGCTAAATCCACAATCACACAGCCATTTTGAACTTAAT
>NZ_JBFRPJ010000085.1:0-37107 GCF_041471945.1 Vibrio sp. 10N.261.51.A4 | reverse complement strand
TTTAACTGATCGGCATTACTCCTCATATGGGAGCTCTTTTCGTTCAACGGCTAGAAAGCAAAACAACCGAGTTATTCAGTAATCTAACGACCAGAATAATACATACAGATTCGAACACCATCGAACTCACGAATCTCAAATGGGATCTCGTAGATAGACTCCATCACTGATTTTTCAACCACTTCCGAAACCTTACCCGACTTAACCACTTTGCCTTTCTTCATCGCAACAATGTTATCTGAGTAACAAGAAGCGAAGTTGATGTCATGAATCACGATAACGACCGCTTTATTGAACTCATGCGCTAAACGACGCAACGTCTGCATAATTTCGACCGAGTGTTTAATATCAAGATTGTTCAGAGGCTCATCTAAGAACACATAATCCGTATCTTGCGCCACAACCATCGCGATAAACGCCATTTGACGCTGACCGCCACTCAACTCATCAAGGTATTTGTTTTGGATGTCAGTAATGCCAAGGTGTTCTAGTGCTGTATCGACGATCTTATGATCTTCGTCTTTCAAGCGACCTTGAGAGTGTGGGAAACGACCAAAACAGACCAATTCACGAATCGTAAATCGCATGTTGATGTTATTTGATTGTCTTAACACGGCAAGGTGCTTCGCTAGCTCTTTGGTATCCCACTCAGCCAGTAACTTATCGCCAATGACCACTTCACCCGCGTCGCTGTCTGTTAAGCGGCTCGCCATTGAAAGCAGTGTACTTTTACCCGCACCATTTGGGCCAATGATAGAAGTCACTTCGCCTTTCGGGAACATAGCACTGGCATCATCAACCACGAGTGACTTGCCATACTTCTTACTTAAACCTGTTAATTTAATCACTACTTACTACCTTTACTGAATTCTGGTGCGTAACAACAAGAACATAAAATACAAACCGCCGACCAAGTTAATAATCACACTCACAGTGGTTTCAAACGCCATCACTTTTTCGATAAACCATTGGCCAGAAACCAATAGAACGACCGCTAACAAACTGCTTGCGATGATAAGCACACGATGTTGATAAGATTTGAATATCTGACGAGCTAAGCTCACGGTGATTAAACCAAAGAACAGCACTGGGCCAACCAAAGCAGTCGACACCGCGACCATCACTGACACAATCACCAAGGTAATCTGAGTCAATCGCTTGGTGTTCACACCCAGGCTTGTCGCGTTATCAACACCAAGCCAAAGTACATCAAGCTTAGGCGCCAACAACCAAAGGCCAAGCAAGCTCAAACCCAAAGGAATAAGGCTGAGGTAAACCAACTCGCCTTTCACGTTATTGAAACTTGCGAACATCACATTCTGCAGCACCGCGAACTCGTTCGGGTCAATCAACATCGCCAAGAAGTTAGACAAACTCGAGAATACGCTGCCACATACGATGCCTATCAACAGCAGTGTGAATACGTTGTTTCGCTTGCTCTTAAAGTAGAAATGGAACAGAGCAAACGAGAACAAGATCATCACAGTCACAGACATCGAAAAGTTTGCGATCGAGTCAATCACCCAGAAGCTAGCACTGCCAAACACAAACAGAAGTACCGTTTGTACCAGCATATACAAGCTGTCAAAGCCCAAGATGGAGGGGGTTAGAATTCGGTTATTAGTAATGGTTTGGAAAACCAATGACGACGCCGAGATCGCTACCGCCGCCAACACAATCGACAGCAGTTTTGGTAGTCGTAGAGACAAGAAGAACTCGTAGTTATCCCACGTAAGTCCTTGCCCCACAAATACTGCTGCCATCCCCAAAGACACGATAGCCAGAATCGCAATTTTTACTGAATCACGCATTCGACTTGTCTCTCATGATTAGGTAGATAAAAATCAAGCCGCCAAAGACACTGATTACCATCGAGATTGGAATCTCATAAGGGAAGATAATGACTCTCGCTAATAAGTCGCAGGCCAATACCAAGATCACGCCCCAGTAGGCAGTCCAAGGCAGAATTTTCTTCATGTTATCGCCCATCATCAACGACACGATATTCGGCACGATAAGGCCAAGGAATGGGATAACACCGACTATCATCACCACAGAAGAAGCACAGATAGCGACCAACGCAACACCAATGAAAACGATCTTCTGGTAATTCAAGCCGATGTTTTTCGCGAAGCTCTCACCGATGCTCGCCGCACTGAACTGGCTCGCGAAATAGTAAGCCAATACACAAGCAGGCACCGCGAGATAAAGGATTTCATAGCTGCCCTGCAACACGCTCGCAAAGTTCGCCATCGTCCATGCCGACATGGTTTGTACTAAGTCGTACTTGTAAGCAATAAAGGTTGTCAGGGACGAAACAACGTTTCCATACATGATGCCAATCAAAGGTACCAGCACCGCATTCTTGAACTTGAGGTGCTGTAGGAAGCGAACCAATAGCATGGTGCCAAACACTGCAAACGCGAAGATAAAGCCTAAGTAGCTCCATTGCGCAGCATTGCCTAGCACTAGAATGCCGACAATGTAACCCAACATCGCACAGTCAATGGTGCCCATCGTCGAAGGCGCGGCAAACTTATTCTGTACGATTTGCTGCATGATCAAGCCAGAAACACTCAATCCCGCTCCGGCAAGCACGATCGCGAGTAGTCGAGGAATCCGACTAACAATATAAATAGAATTGGCGTGTTGGTTGCCATTGAAGAAGTCACTAAAACTGATTTCAGCGACTCCAATCATCAATGACGCAACGCATAACACAACAAGAAATACAGCAGCTGCAATGGGTTTCAACATAGGAATAATACTAAAGATAGGTCTCGGGTAGCCCGTATAAAAAAGTGAAAAAGGGCTTATAAGAACACTCTTATAAGCCCGAAAATCTGATGGTTAGTAACTATTGAATCGTACGTTCAATGTCACTAAGCATTCTATGAATCGCTGTCACACCGCCACCAGCCAAATACCAAGCACTTGAATCAAGGTAAACGATATTGCCGTGCTGCGCTGCAGGTGTTGCCGCAACCAGTGGGTTATCAAACAGTTGTTGTGCGCGTCCTTCTGATTTACCAATCGCTTTTTCGCGGTCAAGCACGTAAAGCACTTCAGGTTTTGCATCAGCTATGTATTCAAAAGAGATTAGGTTGCCGTGTGTTCCTTTGATCGGAGCCACGGTTGCACTCTTTGATTCCACGAAACCAAAGTCATCAAAGATGATAGAGAAACGGCTGCCTTTGTTGAACATCGCAATGTTGTTGCCGTTGTTCATTAGCATCATTGCTGAAGTTTCGTCAGACGCTACTTTGTCGTTTACCGCTGTGATAGAAGCTTGAGTCTCTTTAATGATCGCTTCGACTTCAGCTTGCTTACCAAAGATGTCGCCTAGCACACGCCAGTTTTGCTGAGCATCAGCCCAGTACTTGTCGCCTTCAATAGAAAACATGACAGTAGGAGCAATTTGTGCCAGTTTGTCGTAAACCTTAAGCATGCGGTTTTCCGCGATGATGATGTCAGGCTTCAACATGTAGATAGCTTCAAAATCAGGTTCGCTTAAAGAGCCTGTATTTGCCGTCGTATCTTTGTACGAAGCTAGGTAATCAGGCAGCAAGCTATGAGGCGCGCCAACTGGCTGTACACCAATTTTATCGAGCACGTCTAAGCTACCGTGGCCTAGAACCACCACTCGCTGTGGTACTTCAGTAAACTGCGCTGTGCCTTTCACATGCTCAATGGTGACGGTTTCCGCATGCGCGGTCATCATGAATGATGATGCTAGAACGATGGCAAGCCCGCTCAATAACTGGCGAACTGAATTGATTGTTTTCTTCATGTTTCTTCCTTTGCCATTGATACAAACCACCACTCATGACAATGAAAGTCACATTACTCATAGACGAGCATGGGGCGTACACAACTGCTAAATAACGATAATTTAAAGTCTGTCATTGGATTGACAACAAACTTGTAACGCAAGTGAGAACTATTATCAATTATATTTGCACTAAATTGGCGATACAACAACTTTATTATTCAGAAACGTAAAAGTGAGTATTCATATTTTGCGTAGTCAGGAGAGGTATTAGGAATCAGAAATATCAAAAAGACGCGAAGAGGAAAATACTCATCAACCTGAAGAAAAAAACAGATGGGGAAAGCACCCAAAAACCCTGTAATTACAACGCTGAACCCCAAAATCATGGATTGTAATTTACAATGTAAAGATCATATACAACAGAGACTTAATCATCACCAAATTAGCTGATCAATTAAACCCACTAATGACAACGAATACGAACAGCTGAAAAGCCAAGACTCAGTCAGATATCATGGTCAAATCCCTGACCTTCGCTCATTTAACCTTCAGTAACCGATGGTAAATCACCCAAAAATATTTTTGAATTTAATTGAAAATAGGGTTGTAATTTTGAAAACTAGGCGTATAGTTCGCCACCTGGCTCTAATCTATAGAGCTGTTAATGCTAAAGTAAGTCCAAGTTCCACATAGACAGTTCTCGATTCCCTCGTTACACCATCTCTGCGTCAGCTTTCACCCAGATAGTCATTCAATAGCTTTTAAATTCGATCCTACTACCGATCTATCGTCATTTGCTCTTTTGTCAGCGAAGTCAGAATAGATCGAGCACTTAAATACAAATGTAATAAACACAAGGCACAGTTATGTCACGCAGAACAACACGACAAACCCATTGGTACCAACTATCACGCGAAAAAACAGTCAATAAACTAAAAGGTAATAAATGCTCAAGATTAAAATAGATTTACACAAAGAAGAGATTTCATGGGTCACCGAGATTCGACAGCTCAATAGCGATATACTCCACCGCCACATATTGCCCAAGCTACAACATCACAGCTATCTCATCGACTTTGAATTTAATGAACGAGAAAGCATCGGAACTATCGTTTCAGGCAACGGAAACACCCTAGGACATTTCACACTCCTATAGCATTTCCCAAAGGCTACAAAAGAAACACCATCTAGTCCCAAAGATGTAAAAGATGTCACCCTCAATTCGCTCTAGCAGAACAAAATAGAGTAGAAGTAACACAGATCTGAAACCTAGCCCTTTTTGCATTTCACACGCGGCTAACGCTAGCTAGGTTATCGTACTTCTATTGAAACCAACTTATATCAAACTCTAAATCACCATTGAGTCATTATCAGTGCATTCATGGACTAATAAGTTAACGGCATCGACCTTAACTTCTGATCAAGAGTATATAAGTGTTCTGCAGCTTGCATGTGTTGAGGGTAATCACTGAACTTCTCACGATTCTCCTCATTCATCTTACATGTCTCATCCACCAGCATTAACTTCCAATACAGCTTCGTTGTATGCAACATCGCCAGTAACGGTTTGAACACCTCTTTCTCATAAGCTTGAATCAACTCTTCAATCAACTCGTCACGTTCGTCTTCGCTTGCGATTGAACCCTCGGTTGCCGACAACACTTTTTGATACTTCAGGTTTTGTTGCAGCTTATCCATGACCGTTTGGTTTTCTTCCGCTAAGTCAACAAGCTTCGACTTAATGATGTTTACCCAATTCGCTTGGCTCAGTACTGTGTCATCAACGCTGGTAAAATCTTCTCGTATTTGTCGTTCAACATCTTTTTGAGCTTTCTTTAAAACCGCACGCACCTTTTGGAAAGGCAGCTGATACTCCTTACTTAGCTCGATAATCAGTTTATGAAAACCACCATTTGGAAGGTGTAAGTTTTCTTTAAACGTCGCCATTGCAGCTTCTTGCTGTTCGGTAAGGTGAGTCATTCTGTTTCCTATTCTTTATCACTTATGGTGCTGAGCCCGCGATCATACCATTATTACCCTCGTTTTTTCGGTAACTTGATCAGTTACACCTCGCTATGCCGTTAAATTCTCTCAGCCCTTTCTCTTTTGGCTAGTTATTAATCCATATGGCATGAAATGGTAAATCTCTCTCTGCGAAAGTTCGTACATTACGTGCTCAGGGTATATCGCCAGACAGGAGTCATTACTTACATATGAAAGACAAGCGCGAGAAATGAGAAAACAGATGACCTATTCAGAATACAAAGAATCCGATTTGCATAAGTGCGTGAGCATTGGTTCAGAAGCAATGGTATCCATCGCCCAATTTCGAACAATCGCACCATTGAAACCGGTGAGATGATTAAGATCGATGAAAACACGATTCAAATGGACATCGTCTATACATCTGGTGAAACAGCGACTCTAACGGGCATCAAAGACGGTCAAAACGTTACCTATTACATGGATGGTCAGCTTGTATCGCAAACAACTATCGCTGAATTAGAGAAGATTCAAGGCACTGAAGCTTAAGGTTCATCGCCCACACAGAGTTCAAACTTAAAGAGACTTTTAAGCTCATAAAATAGAACAAGCCCGGCGATTGCTGGGCTTGTTTGTATGTGCTCTATTATTTGTAAATGCTCTATTGGGACTGAGACTGTGCAAGTCGAATGCTCACCAAACTCGCCACCATGATAGCTAAGTAAAAGCTGCCGATAATGGATTCCATAAACACAAAGAATTGAGCAATAGGCAGAGCTGGTGATATGTCGCCGTAACCAACCGTAGTCAAGGTGATAAAGCTAAAGTACATCGCATTAAACAAGTTCGTCAGCCAGACTTGCTCTTCTAACCCGTTAAAGGCATTAGGAAAGATCTCTAAAATTAACAAGTAGATGGTCGACCAAGCAAACCCTAGCAACAAGTAAATACAGATGGAGCCGATGATGTGATTGGGTGTCACCGTTTTGGCTTTCATCACCTGCTTCAACGCCGAGTAAATGTGTGAAAACAAGAACACAGCCAACGCCGATAGCGTCACTATCGACAGGTTATAGCCTTCCAAAAATGAAAACACGCCAGACACGAGCGCCGTAATCAATAACAGCCCATACCAAGAGCGATACAAGGCTCGCTCTTTATGAATACCGGCAATTGAACTCGCCAACGTAATAATGATAAGAAATAGGATTGTTTTCTGGCCTTGCGGATAAAACTGCTGCATCACCGCGCAACCAAGAAACAACACCAACAGTGCATAGAATAAGAAGTAGAAGTTGTCGTCTTTAGAGACTGGCTTCATCTATTTTCCCTCGACCTCTGCAGGTTTTTTCTCAGTTTCTTGTTGGTTTTTCTCTTCAAGTCCAAGCCACGCCATCATCAGCTCATAGCTTAAACTCAGTATCACAGCACCGACAAACAGACCGACGATGCCTGACATCGCCATTCCGCCCAGTGCACCCAATAGAATTACCAACATTGGAATGTGAGAGCCACGGCTCAGCAATACTGGCTTTAAGATAGCGTCACTGCCGCTCACCAAAATACACCACACTAAGAACAAGCTCGCCGCCAGTGTCGATTCAACGCTGAACATGTAGATGATCGCCGGTAATAGAGCGAGAATCGGTGGAAGTTGGATTATCGCAATGAGCAGCACAGCTAGCGCCCAAAACGCAGCTGCTGGAACGCCTGCAATCACCAAACCGATTGCCGACATCATGGATTGAATCACAGCCACACCAATCACACCTTGCACAACGCTTCGCACGGTCGATTTAGAGAGCTCTACCAACTCTTCACCTTTACCGCCCGTTAAACGCGCCACTAAGTGAGTCACGCCGGTTTTGCATTTATCGGCATTACTCATGAATGCACCCGCAATGATGGTAGAGATGATGAACTGAATAAAGCCGCCACCTAACGAGCCAAGAACAGAAGCCGCTTTCGTCGCAAACTGTTTAAGTTCATCCGCATACTTTATGAAAGTGCCTTCAATATTGTTGGAGGCGGCAACCAAGGTTGAATAAACCTTCTCACCTATGAATGGAATATCTTGTAAGGACTCTTTCGGTTTAGGCAATGACAATGTGCCATCTTGAAGCCCTGTCATCAGGTCAGTCGCGCTGGTGTAGATACCAGAAGAAAGCGCCGCCAAAGGAATAAATAGAAGAATCACACCAATAAAGCTCAGCAATGCACTGGCTTTACCTTTCGACATCCCGGTTTTATTTGAAATTGCGACCGCCACTGGATACAACGCAGTCGCAATGATCGCACCCCATATCACCAGAAGAATGAATGGGCGCAAAATCGAAAAACACCAATACACGAGCATGGCAATCGCTGCGATCTTGATGGCAGCGTCTATCGCCTGTTTTGAAAAATCATCGGTTAACTTCATGAGACGTCCTTGTTAGACAAAATTAAGGCTGATTTTGTAGAAACTTCCAATTCCGTGTTTCTAGGAATAGAGAAGCCAAAATCATATATATGCCAATTAACACTAATTGGAATATGCGTATAAGAGTGTTGCTATCGATGTCACCGGAGCTCATCAACGTGCTACCAACCAGTACGAGCAACGTACTAAATGCAGTGGCGAAAATAGGTGCTTTTTCGGGAACCGTGTAGATCTTGGTAGCCATAAGAATGGCAATAAGTCCTATAAACAAAGAATAGAAGACAATGTTGGGTACTATAGAAAGAATTGAAAAAGCAGCAATCGCCAGCAATCCCCCGATACCGTTACTTATCACCAAAAAAGCGCTCAACTTTATCGACTTCTCTGACGTAATCATCAACGATAACAACGCAATGAACATCATTGTCAGTAAAGCTTCAGATATTTGAAAAATAAAGAAAAAGCACACCACTGGATAGGAGATAATCATCGCCCTAAAGGCCGCATACCAACGCTGTTTCTTTTCGAGTGGCGCAGCAGCGAAGCCTGAGAACGCCGATTTTGGCTCAGGGAAAAATACATGCACTAACGCAAAAAGCATGACTGAAACCACACCAGAGGTCGCTAAGCCAGAGGCCAGCATTACTGACACGCCGGGGTTATCAATCGCCATGAATGGCAACATCAAAACCGCAATCAACAGTATGGTGGCAAACAGGTTCCATTTTGGGTCGACAAACAAGTAGTAACCCCACAGCATCATTAACCCCACTAAGATCAGCAATGGGATTGGATAATGGGTAATTCCTCGCGACAGTAATAAACCTAACCCCATTGTCACCACAACGGCCAAGAGCAATTCGTAGACCGTTTCTTTATGGAGATTTGGTTTATCAATTAAGAACTTAGCTGTGAACACTGGCGCCACAAACGCAAGCGGCCAGTTTATCCACGCCGCCAAGAAAACAGCCAACGTGACCCCGACCGTAAATCGCAGGATCCGTTGCTGTGTTTGTTGGTCAGGAATCGGCTTATCGGACATAAGACAATACGCTAATCAAACGAATCCATACTTTGCCTATCGCGTTGAATACAAAGTTATCGCCGCTATAAACAATCACATCCGCTTGGCCACCCACTCGGAGCATGCCTGTCACTTCTTCATTATCAAATTCAATGGTTATGGGAAGCATCTGTGTTTGGCGCAACCAACCCGTTTGTTGGCTAGCTTGAGCAAGCTTACCTGCTTGGTCATTTTGCCCCCAATCAACACCCCAATCGATACTACTTACGCGCCCTTTTACCACTTTGCCCGGTGCGAAATCTAACGCCACTTCAACTTCATCACCGACCGTTACATTACCTAGGCTGTTCTCTCGATAATAAGCTTCAATCCAAATATCTTCGGTTGAAACAAAGGTCATGATTGCTTGCCCTGCTGATGCATAGAAACCTTCAGACAGGCTAAAGTTAGAGACACCACCTTGTGTCGGTGCAGTAATCACGGTGCGCTCTAGATTCAATTGAGCTTGTTCAAGTGCCAGCAACGCCGCTTTCACTTGGCTATTTTCTTCGCCTTCTTTACCCATTTGTTTCTTAGCACGGTCAAGGTCAGCTTCTGCATTCACAACCGCCGCACTAGAGGTCGCTAATGCTGCTCGCGCTTTATCTGCATCTGATTTAGAAACGACACCTTTATCGGCCATCTCTAAAACACGCTTAGCTTGCAGTTTGGTATTTTGTCTTTCAACAATGGCTGAGGTGAGTTTCGCTTGTGCTGAAGCAATGCTCGCGGTTTGAGCGCCGACATTTTGGCCTGCAATCTCTAAATTTTGCTCGGCTTGTTGTACGGCTATTTGGTAATCAGACTCATCTAAAATGGCTAGCTTATCGCCTTGATTAACCAGTTGGTTAGGTTGAACAAGAATATCGAGCACTTTACCCGACACCTCTGGTTTGATTGGAACGATATAACCTTTGACACGAGCATTATCAGTAATAGGGATGATTCGGTCTGAAATGATACTGAAGATCAACATGAATGCTACGAACAACAATAAGTAGTTGGTGACCTTTCTTACTTTGTCTTTTCCATTTTCTTGCTGGCCAACTTCTTCCTTGGCTTCTTGCGCATTCCCGTTGACTTCTGACATGGGACTCCCTTCTAGATAACTAACATCAACAAAATTAATACTTTAAGAATAAGCCCGGTGATGGAAAACTCAAGTAAATAGGGTTAGATTTAGTAAACAAAACGTTGCAAATGATATGCACGTCTAATAGTGCGACAATATATACAGGATTGTATTCCAATGATCTCTAGTCACTACCAAGTCCCGGTAATTCAAACGAACTACGCCAAAATTCTGGTTCAGGTTTTTTCTGACTATGGTCTCGACCTCCACCTTTTGCTCAAAGATTCTGGTTTACCGCCCGATCTCATTGAATCAGAAAGCGACTTTGTGCCATCAGAATCGATTAAACGTTTGATTTATCTGACATCCGCCCAACTTGGCGTATCTCGGTTCACCGATATTCTTGGACTCGCATTTCGACGTCGAATCATCCCAAATGTCTTGCATCAATTTACCGAATTCGAAACCATTGGCGATGCACTAAAACAGATCAATTCAATCTTTGCCTATGATTCACCAGGCAGCAAAGTCGAGTTTATCCAAGAGCACGGTCAGAACTGGTTTTGCCGGACAGCCCCGGAAGACAACTCCCCTATGTTTCAATGGGGCGAAGCTTTCGCTGTTATTTATATCATCGAGTTAATAACCATTTTATCGCAATCACCATGGTTACCGACTAAAGTTCGCTTGCAAGGGCATGACATCGATGTCGTCAAAACACTGGTATCAAGTAACTGCCAACTGTTTGTTGATCATTCGTCGACTGCTGTGCAGATTCCTGATGAGATCTTACAACTCCCAATCCGTCTTACGTCTAAAGACCTCAGTACAAAACCGACACTTATTGAGTGGCATACCAGCTTTACCGATAGTATTTATGAGCTTCTAAAACCGTACATGAAAGAACAAGACCTCTCTCTTGAAGAGGCGGCAGAGCTGCTCAACTTTTCAGTGCGAACGTTCCAACGCAAACTCAAGAATGAAAACACCACTTATCGAAAGATCAAAGAGAACCTGATGTTTTCTGTAGCTTGCGAGCTGATGGAAGAAGGCCACACGCTGACCTACATTTCTAGCCAACTCGGTTACACCAACATCTCTCATTTTTCTCGTGCATTTAAGCGTGTGTCTGGCCTTACGCCGAAGATTTACCAACGCTCAATCTCGGCTTAGGCTTCGCTCGATTGATTAACCAAGCACGGCCTACATCTAACCAAGGGCAATTGGAGTAGCACAGCCTGGGCTAGAGCTACACACTCTATTTCGCCCGTTACCTTTAGCGCGGTAAAGTGCCTTATCTGCACTGCGATAGGTCGCTTCGGCTTGCGCCTGTATTTCAGACACACCACTGCTCACGGTCAGGTTCAATGTTGTCCCTTTGGTAATCACTTCTTTCAGTCGATACATCGCCTCAAACGCTTCTGCCAAATTGGTTTCAGGCATCAAGATAGCGAACTCTTCTCCGCCTACTCGCGCGACGATATCAGTGTCTCGGCTGTTGTTTCTCAACAGTTCAGCGACCTCTTTCAGCGCTGAATCACCTTGGTCATGACCGTGATTATCATTGATAGCCTTGAAGTGATCTAAATCGATCAACGCCAAACAGGAATGTGTGTAACCATAACGCTCTGCCAGGTTAGAATAATGTTTTAAGTCGTTATCAAAGCGGCGTCGATTCCAGCACCCTGTCAGTGAATCCGTTTCCACCAGCATTCTTAATCGACGCTCCAATATCTTGCGTCGGCTAATATCCGTAAAGGTCACCACGTACTTGTTATTGTGCGGCAGAATTTCAGTTAGCTTTTCCACCACAACGTTTACGGTAAACTGCTCACCAAGTCGACTGACGCCACTCAACTCACCTTTCCATCTCTGGTTTTCCTTGAGTGAGCGAGTAATGGTCGTGATTAGGCTGCTGTTATTCATAAAACAGAGATCAGAAATCGGACGAGATTCGACTTGGTCAAAGGCATAACCTGAAACCCGAGAGAATTGTTGATTCACTTGTATGACCCTCAATTGACTATCGAGGATCATAAAACCAGCAACGCCATCAATGATCGCTTCAGACAAGCTATTCTTGCTTTGAGCCATTTCATGTCGATATAGGCGTGCGGTAATGAGGGTACTGAGCAAAAACAACGCGCACACAGAAAAAGCCATGACTGCCGAAGAAGCCATACTCAATAACCACAAGCTAACTGCCATATTAAGGGCAAGTGTAGACACCACGTATAGCGGCATTTTTCGGTCAAAACTTAACTTATTCATAGTCTGCTCTAGTGATGGGCGAATGACTATGATGGCTAAGTTTCCACTAAGATATTTACCATTTTGCGACACATACAAATTCAAATCACATATCGAACATTAAGCGCATAGGCTTATGCTAACTATTGAGCAGAAGAAACGAGTTGTTTAATAGAAAGAGCTAGTTATTAATCAGGAACAACTAATTATTGAGTAAGAACAACAAGCTACCGCCACTGAGTGAGCTGCCATAATTGAAGTTAATTCCAATCCCGAAGTTGTCAAAAAAGTAAGAATCGTAAGGCACATCAAATACTAATCCGGCCCCGAATTCATAGTAATAGTGCGTATCTAAAGGAGCAGTCAAATCACCCGCGACATCGATTCTTGTTAAGTTATAGTGGATTTGAGGGTTATTAAGCGACCAAGCATCGAGCGCTACATTTTGCCTAAACTCTAGTTCATTAATGAATCGCATCCCTTCTGGGTTACCGATATCGCCATCGTTCGCTTCGCCCCAGCCTGTTCCATAAAAGTAACGAACTCTTGAAGACACATTCCAACTGCCCCACTCCTTTGGTTGCAAGTATTGAAGTTTGACTGAAGGTTCTGCAACAAGTGCCCATGCTGATGTATTCAACGCGTAGCCGTCTAGCTGAGATTGAAATGCTTGAGAGTAGCTGTTGTTGTATTCGTATTTATTGCGGTAATAGAGCAAGTGAGTGCCTAAGCCATAGGCGATAGACCAATGTTGGTTTAAATGGTTTTGCCCTCCGAAAAAGCCATACAGGCCCAATACCGAGTCTTCATTTGGGTTAACACGACGGTCAGGAGTCACATCTGATGAGATCTCAATATCCTGTTCAGAAAGCGCATAAGACCCTCGCACAGACCAAATAAGGTCAAAGTCAGGGTCATCCGTTTTAATCACGGAAGAGTAAGGGATGGAGCCCACACTCACTTGGCTTCGAGTATCGATGGTTTTATCTGAGCCAAAACCACTGTCGTTTAAATTGATAAACGAATTAGGATCAAAATCCACAAAGCCAATTGAAATGGCATCGCTGTCAGTCAGCGCAATTGACACAGAAAATATCTTCTCTAAGCGGTTCTGAATCAATTCATTGGATGCATAGGCCGAGGAAGAACTGAGGCCCATTAAGAGCAGAATAATAGAACGGGGATAGTGCGATAGGGGTGAAAGCATTAAGTTGACTCCATTCAAACTTATGCTTCAAGTGTAATTGGTAACTTAACTAATTCAATCAGAGAGTTAACGGTGTGGTTGATACTGCTCTCAGTTCCAACTGCAAGAGCGTTGCTAAATCGATGGCTCCCCAAAGTTCTTCTACGTCTTGGATTCTAAAATGAATAATCATATGCGCCTCTGTCTAAATTGGAGTCTTATCTTGGATCATTCTTAAAACCCTTACTTACCATAATGCGCCAAACTGACTTTAAGACTTGTTTCGCATATAAAACAATAAGCGTTTGAAAATTATAGGATTAACTCCTAAGTTTTTTATAACCCTTTACTCAGGAAGAAGTAGATGAGCAATATAGAAAAAGTATATGGATTTAATACGCCCCAACGACTCTTTGTCGGATACACGCTTGCGGTACTCGTCGATTTAACCGTTCTTAATTTTTTTGATGAATACTGGGACTTCGTCAATATCGAGTCTTTCACTATCTCATTTGCAGCTGCGATTCTGCTCCAGCTATTGCTCAAATTGTCTATCGGTTTAGAACATAAGCTGGCTGATTACTTCAAATCTAAACCGGGGACTGCGCCTAAGATTTATCGCGGTTTATCCAGTTACGTGATTCTAGTGGGCTCTAAGTTTGTGATGCTGGAAGCCATCAATATCTTGTTTGGAGACAAGGTAGATTTCACAGGCCCTTGGAATGGTGTCGTAGCGTTCTTCGCTGTGGTATTCACGATCTTGGTCGCAGAGATTATTGTTTCAAAGATCTACTTCGCACTCGATGACACGCCCAAAGCCGAAAAAGCATAGCCGCTTTTGATACAGACCTAAGACAAAAAAGTGAGCCGAACAGGCTCACTTTTTACATCTATTCTTTACGTTTCAGCGATTAACAAACAGAGAAGTTAGATAAAGACTCTCGCTCTAACACCAAACACCCAAGCGCTACTTTCATTGGAGAACGCAGGATCTTTAATGTATTGAATATCAGGTGTGACTTGGATGAAATCGTTGAGTTGCATGTTGTAGTAAATTTCAGCCGTCCATTGCTCTGTATTACCACTTATTGCTTTCGCATCAGCTGCAAAAGAATCACCATTCACTTCTGCCCAATTAAGTGCCACGCCTAAATTGTTGGTTGGTTTTCCTAATCCAAAGTAACCCATACCAACAGAGATTGATTTATCGTAAAGGGCAACATCACCTTCTGAGAAACCACCTCGCACAAACGGCATAACTTGCGGCGTGATAAACTGACTCCATGAGAAATTGACACCTGAGCCACCTTCAGTTGCAAGGCTATTACTGTGGCGAGTATCGTCACCAAAATCCCAGAACGTCACATGGAAGTTGTCTGTATAAATCAGGTCTTGTGAAGCCGTCCAACCTAATTCAAGTGTTGTAAAGTAAGACGCATCACTACCAAAAGCGCTATCAAAGCCATCAAAAATATCATCTGACTGACCATTTGCATCAGCGATACCACCGACCACATAAAAGTTTTCGCCTAGCATATGACCGGCAGAAAGGGCCAATACACCGTCATCCGGTAAGCCCATCGCACCTGAGCCTGTCGAGAATACCAAGTTAGTAAAACCAGACCACGGGCTTGCTAGAGCGTAAACATCCGCATAGTTCGTTACATCCTGCCAACCGACAATAATGGTGCCTTTGCCATCATTGATTTTTTGCTTCCAATTTAAGTCCGTAACACGAAACCCTTGGTCGCTGTATGCCGGACCAATTGCACCGACATAGCCAAGCGGGCCGAATGAATAGTCTTTTGGCGGAGTATCACCATAGGCATGCCTATGTTCCACCTTCCAAACTAAGCTACCTGAGTTATGTGTGCCGTTTCCTAATAGATGCCATGAACCGTATAATCGTGCCACACCCGACGATGCATCAACGCTATCGCCGCCAACCCCATCCCCAGAGGTCAGCCCCAAAGCAAAGTAATCTGCACCAAATGTAAAACCATCTTCAGCTAATGAATCCCACCAAGATTTCTTTTGTGCTTTCTGCTCTGCAATTGTATTTTCAACAGAATCTGGGCCTTCAAAGTTAGCGCCGTAAACAACGCCGCTCATTGGGCTAGCCGCCATCACAATAGCCATACTTACTTTAGAGAATCTTGAGTTCATCATGTCACCAGTGCTTTTTAAGTTAGTTTTATTTTATTCATTACTCACATTGAAAATTGTCATTTGATGACAACCATTAATTTTCTTTTTCATAATAGTCTTCAATCATCGAAGCCTTCATTTCATAACCCATGGTGAGGTTACTTTTGCCATCTACGAGGAAGACCTCTTCAGTCACTTTGTTCGAGCTAAAGTCACCTTCAACCCACACTGGGTACTGAACGTTCTGTACCTGAAAGCCTTCAGGGAAAGACACGCGCACAATCTGGTTTGCAGGTGGTGGCGGCATGTGGATACACGCACCCGCCACAGGCACTAACAGAAACTCTGTTGCAGTCATTCCCTCTGAGAACTCCAGTGGAACGATGAAACCGGGAACTCGTACTTTCTTGCCATCAAACTCTGTTGTAATAGCTTCGGCGTTTGCTTTCATGGTTTGCATGTATTCATCACGCAGTGCGATCATTTCGTCTGCGTCCACGCCCTGCTCTTTTAGCGTTTGTTTAAATAATAAAGCCTGTTGTTGAGCTTGCTTCTCCTCTGATGCACTCATTGCTATCACACCTTGTAATAGACGCATTTGTTGATCGGTGAGATCCGGCATTTCTACTTTCATTTCGTGAGACTCTGAGTTCAGGTCTTGCCACTCAAGATTCATCGCTGTTTCAGCAAAAGTAGGAAAAGCAACGGTCGTCAGTGATACCACCGACAGGATAAGAGAAAGCATTTTTTGCATAAGGAACACCTTGAAGAGAGGTGACCTACCCAAATAGGTCACCCATTAAGCTTAATTTTTAACTGAGTTGTCGAACTGAGTTACAGCGTGTTTTTGTAGACTTTGCCATCTTTCATGATGACTTTAATGGTGTCGATTTCAGGGCTGCGCGGCTCTGCATCAAACCATTTTTCGTTTGCCCCAATCACTGACAAGTCTTCAAGTGGGTTGCCTTCAACAATAATGATATCGGCGTATGCGCCCGCTTCAATCACGCCTAACTTACCCTCTGGGTATGGGTCCATCACGCCAGATAACTTAACGATCTCACCGTTTACCGATGTCATCCCTTTCAAAGTGAAGAAGTTGCCTAACTCTTTACCTGCAAGGAAGATCGTGTGGTCGGTTTGTTTGATACAAGAAACCACGTCACCGACACAGTCTGTGTGGAAACCCCATTTCGGTTGGTACTTGTTTACATTCGAGATGTAGTCTTTGAATGCTTTGGTTGCCGACTCCGCTTTACGCTTAGAGGCAGGGTTCGAGTTGATCGCTTCGATCTGCGTCAGGTAAGGTGAAAACGCGGTCATGTTAGTTGTGATGTAAGCGTCTTTATCTTCCATCTTGTCGGCGATATCGCCATCGAACATGAAACCGTGTTCGATTGTTTTAACACCCGCATCCAAGTTACGCATGATCGCTTTTTTACTGTAGGCGTGCGACATCACGTAAGAGCCATACGCATCAGCAATTTCCACGGCAGCTTCAATTTCTTCCGCAGACATCGCATTCAGCTGCCAAGGGTCAAATGTTGAAGCCACACCACCCGAAGACATGATCTTAATTTGAGTATTGCCTTGCTTGAAGTTTTGACGAGCAGCGGCTTTGATTTCTGTAATACCATCGGCATTAAAGCTCACGCTATTTCGAGCCATACTGGTCGATGAACCAAAGAAGTGTTGGTTAGCCGTGGTTAGGTTACTGAAATCGGCATGCGAACCCGTCGGGCCAATAAATGCGCCTGATGTGTAAAGTCGTGGGCCCGGCAACATGCCAGAATCGATTGTTTTACGTAAGCCAGTATTCAAGCCACCAGCATCACGCCACGTGGTGAAACCTGATTGAAACGCGGCGTTCGCGTTCACTGTTGCTCGAGCAGCCAGTTCTTCAATCGTACGGTTGTTTTCGTGGTCACTTAGATTACCGCCATTCAGCAACAAGTGACCATGGCCTTCGATTAAACCCGGCATTAACGTTTTGCCTTCGCCGTCAATCACTACAGCATCACCAGCCTCTATCGGGCTTGCAGAGATTTGTTTGATAAGATTATCTTCGACTAATACATGATGGTCTTCGTACAATTTGTTTTCAGTACCATTGAATACATCGACGTTAGTAAATAGCGTTGATGCAGCATTTGCAGAAAGAGCAAATGAACACGAAAGAGCAACAACAGAGAGTTTTAAGCCTGCATTTTTCATTTATACACCTTGATTCCGTTTATGAGTGGAGTCCACTTCCCATAACGATTCCGTAACTACTAATGACTGTCATGAGGTTTCAAAGGTGTTTTTGTCAGCCGCGATAATCACAAAAATCTAATCAAAATTCCGGGAAAAAATCGAGGCAAAAACAACTCATCAACATTCAATAACTTAGTAGTGATACTGCCAGTGTTCAAGGTTGATAAATGGCCATTTGGTGACAATAAATAATTATGCGTTCAGGCTCCGGTTTCTGCTTACTGGCTGGAGTTTTTACTTACTGGCTAGAGTTTCGCTGCGGAGCTGTTATTGCCGAAGCTCTTACTGGTAGCTTTGTACTGCTGCTTACCGAGGTTAGCTGTGCTCTTTTCGATACTGTCTTGGCGTCATGTTCATCTGTCGTTTAAAGGCTCGGGTAAAGTGGGAAGAATCGGAATAGCCCATTTTCGCACCTACTTGCGTGATCGATATATCTGACTGCTTAAGCAATTCTAAAACCTGCTCAAGAACCATCTCTTCAATCAAGGTTTTGTAGACCACCCCTTCACTTTCCAACCGACGCTGGATTGTTCTGATATGAATATTCAGAATCTCAGAAGCTAAGCTAATTGGGAGTTTCCCCATCGTGAGATAAGGTTTAATAACAAGCTTAAAAGCGCTCAAGAATGAGCTAGGTAAAGGCTTAGTGAGATCTGATACTTGAGCAATTTTGGGTAAAACAATCGGTGCAAGCATGATGTCTTCAGGGATCTCAAAGGCAGTAACCGGTCTATGCGTATAAAACTGAGCATTGCCCATTTGTGGTAGAGATTGAAAACATTCGAGATCGCCACTTTGAATGCCAACCTCCGATGGCTGCCAGCGCCCTTGTGTTAATACTGAAAGTAGCTCGTTGATGAAAATGACAGAGAACAATTCAGCGAACTTAAACCAAGGCGCGTTAGTAAATGGCTTCTCGCGAACCAACCACCACTTGCCTCCGGATTGCTTGGTATAGACATTCGCACCATTGGATACGAGCTTCAGCTGCTCACCAAATTGGTCTAGCGCGCTTTTCAATGAATCCTGCTGACTTAGCTTAGCCACAAACCTTGGTACATAGGTTTGCTTGCAAAAACTCCACATAAACAGCGAAAACTCTTCTCTCGACGCAGATTCCCCCATAATCTTGACCACGTTCTTAACCGTTGTCTCAGGGAGATAATCGTAATGGTCATTACTGGTGAGAATATCATTAGGGATTTGGGCACTGCGTAGTAAGGTGTAGATTTCACCATCAATATGTTTGAACAGTTCCGCGAACAGCTCGACTTCCTTCTTATCTACCACTGTCATTATCTGAGAGGTATCTGGCATCCTTTCCTCTTAATCTGTTCTTTCAAGCACTCAAATTATCACCTTATTTAAGATAGCAGAACAAACGATGGGTTACCTAGGCCTACTAACCGAATATCTCCGTCAAAATAACGAATAAACAAACGGTTAGTGGCCAAGCTCGTGTTTACTGACTTGGTAGATTACTGAACGGCTAGCTCCCCTCTGCGTACCCAGAATGCTCGAACATGGTCATAAATCAGATTAAACACAAACGCGTAAATGGTAATAAAAATGGTCACGCCGATGTCCATCAAAAATGCTTGCCATAACCCCACGTTAAGTAAGTATGCCATCACAGGGATTGTCGCGATCAACAAGCCAGCCTCAAATAGCACGACATGAAAAACACGTAATTTGAGCGAACGCTTTGATTTTTCACCCGTGAAATAACGATCAAAAATACGGTTAAAACAGTAGTTCCAAATCATTGCGATAGTCGCAACAACTATCATGGTTCCTGATAAGGCATTCACATCGTGATCAGTAAATATCGCTAAACCTATAATTGACAGTGTAACGGCCAATACTTCAAACAACACCGAGTGGAAAACTCTCTCTAACGTACTCATACATTCCTATAGCAATTTATAACATGGTGGACTTACC
This sequence comes from Vibrio sp. 10N.261.51.A4, assembly GCF_041471945.1. Taxonomy (NCBI): domain Bacteria; kingdom Pseudomonadati; phylum Pseudomonadota; class Gammaproteobacteria; order Vibrionales; family Vibrionaceae; genus Vibrio; species Vibrio sp. 10N.261.51.A4. Next base: position 17,011 of record NZ_JBFRPJ010000085.1, on the reverse strand, counting down.
GAAATTATGTCACCGAAAACAATAAGAGAAAGTTAACAGCCATCACGTTTAGTGATAGCTTAAGTATAAGTACCCCATTTTGTATTGAGCGAGAGATAACATGTACAGTTTTGAGCAACTAAAAGTCTTCGTCACGGTGTGTGAAAGTGGCTCTTTCTCTGCCGCCGCTCGCAAACTGAAACGAGCTCAGTCTGGGGTAAGCCAATCGATAGCCAACCTCGAAATTGCCATTGACCAAGAGCTGTTTAACCGAGAGAAAAACATCCCCGTTTTAACCAGCAAAGGTAAAGCGTTATTGCCTGTGGCTAAGTCCATTCTTGACCAGCAAAAGTACTTCGATCAAAAAGTAGAATCGCTGACCCAAGAAGATGAGCACGAACTGATCATTGCGGTTGATGAAAGCATCATAGATAAGAACTTCATTAAGATAATCAGCTCACTCGCCGATCAATTTCCAATCACACACTTCGATATCATTACCACCTCAACCTTTGATGTTGAAGACCTAGTAAGACGAGGAAAAGCACAGATTGGCATCATCTACGCGGATGGCGAACTGAAGGTCGATATGGATTTCTTTTTGCTGGGCCAAGCGCGTTTCCTAACTGTTAGCTCTGCCACTCACGAACTCAGCCAAATGTCGGTAGTACAAGACTCAGACCTCAAGCGCTATCGCCAATGTGTGCATCGCAGCTCAAAGCAGCGCGAACTGTGGTTCACCTATGGTATTAGCTCGATGCGTTGGTATGCGAACAACCACAAGAACATTGTTGATCTCGTTGAACAAAACGTGGGTTGGGCAAATGTGCCCGAGATGATGGTGATGGAAGGCATTCAAAAAGGCGATATTGTGGCGTTACCTGTCTCACACGAGCATGGTGGTTGGATTACTCCAGTAGGTTGTTTAGTTTCTCGCAGCCACATCAATGGCCCAGTTCTCACCAGCCTTATTGAGCAGCTTAAGAGACACTCACTGCAATACAATCAATGGCAGGCTAACTAACCTCCCCTGTTCTTCACTCATCGTCAATTCATAGATTCAATATCGACGTGGGACTCACCACCGCTACCTCATTTCTGCTTATCTTGCCGATAAATATCTTTGTCGTGTGGATAAAACACCCTAGTTGATGTCCCAAAGTGACATAACTACTATGCGATCCCAACGGGTTTGTCTTTTCAAACGAATATAGACAGACCCAAATCGTTCTTTAACACCACTGACCCAACTTCAAATCTCCCAGATAAGCGCTCAGCCTTGCCGTTGCTTATATCGGTTTCAAATAGATCACTTTTTGAATATTAATTCGCACCCAGTTTATGAGCGCTCTTTGAGTGCTTTTTTATATCTAAATGAACCTTTTGGAAAATTTGTCGTGAACGTTTTAAGAAATATTTGCCCTGAGAAAATGGGTAAAGAGCGTAACAAACGAGAGTATGATTTACGCGTACTTAATTGTGTCAGTGAAAGCGAATATGAATCGCGTATGGCGGTTTGGAATAGCCTTGCGTTAACTGCTACTCCGTCTGCTTCGGAAACAAAGGGCTTCATCGATGAGTCTTTCAACAAGCTTCAACAAGACCTGAAAGAAGCTAGCCGTGAGTTATCGATTAACTACACGGACTTCATCGCAATGGCGCATGAAGAGATCAACTACATTAAGGTGTTTGTTGCTGATAAAACAGCACAATACGGTTGGTACGCTGCGATCGTTCTTATGGTCATCGGCACGGTTGCTCTTTGCATTCAATAGCCAAACGATGTGTTAGATAGAGCACCTTAAATGCTCTATCGATAAGCACACCTAGCACGACTCCCTGCTTGTGCTTTAACTAGAAAACAGATGACCAACCTCATTTGTTTTCTAGTTCTACTCCCCCTTCAATCTCCCATCAGAGATAGCAGATCCTGCGTCGCTTGTTTTGGGCTTTCAGCGTGACATATCGCTGAGACCAAGGCTAATCCATGAATACCTGTGTTAACCAACTGCGGAATGTTCGACTCGTTGATTCCACCGATACCAACAATCGGCAATTTCGTTGTTTTCAAAGCCATTTGAATGCCTTCATAACCCCAATGTTTCTTGAGGTTTGTCTTGGTCGGTGTCGCAAACAGCGCACTAAGGCCAATGTAATCAATCGGCAAGCTATCGGCTTCTTGCAGCTGCTGCTCCGTCTCAATCGATAACCCAAGAATTTTATCCGCGCCAATCAGCTTGCGTGCTAACTCTGCAGGCATATCCGATTGCCCCAGATGCAAACCATCGGCGTCGACAGTCAATGCAACGTCCACTCGGTCATTGATGATTAGCGGAACACCGGAGCCAGCTAAAATCGACTTAACCGCTTGTGCTCGTTCAATGAAGGCTCTTACGTCCCCATGTTTTTCTCTTACTTGGACCATGGTGACGCCACCAGCAACTGCTTGTTCAACCACGAACTTGAGCGTATCTAAATCTTGTTGGTCATCCGTTACTAAATAGAGTTTATAAAGGGTCATATCGCACCTTTGGCGTTGAAGTCTAAATTGAGTTGTTACCATTTTACCGACAATTATCATCATGTGCATGGACGTTAATACTAAATTAGCTCAATTAAGCGCGCGCCATTAAATATGCAACCCGTTGAAACCGTGTTGAAAAAACTGAATTACTTAACTAAAGCGTTACTTTTTACACAAACTATTCACTTTGAGTATGCCCGACACACCGTTTTATGAAATACTGCTCTGTGAAGGAATCAGGTCAATATAGGGATAGTTATGCGCCACCTTTCTATAGCGCTCAAGATCAAGCTGGGTTATGCCATCTGCTTGCTCTTTTTCGTCATTTCAGGCTTTGTGAGTTACAAAGGTATCCAAACCTTGTCGAACGGTTTTAGCCAATACAGTGAACTCAGCCACAAGGCGACATTGTCAGGCAACATTCAAGTGCACTTTCTTCAGATGCGTTTAGCTTCTGAACGTTACTTAGAGTCATTGGATGATCAATACGAAGCGAATTATCAATCGAGCAAACTTGCGATTGATGAACTGCTGAACAACTTAATCCAAACCACCACCAATACTGATAGCTTGTCGAGCCTGCAATTAGTGCAAGACAGCGTTGCAGCTTTTGATGCGGCTTATGGATCAATGAAACAGAGCCAACTGCTCATTGACCAGTTAGTGAACGTGGAGATGGTCACACGAGAAACCAACGCACTGAAAGCGGCTCAGAGCTTATTGTATGAGTCTTACAATAACAATGATCCAAACGCGAGCTTATACGCAGGCATGTTGATGGAGAACTTCCTCGCAGCCAAGATCACAGTGCTGAGTTACTCAAACAACAACGACCTCAAAACCTATGAAGCTGGTAAAGACATTTTTGAATATGCTCTGCCAGGTATAGAAGGCGATATTGAATCTCTTAAATCATCTCCTTATCAAAGTGAATTGATTGAAGATTTCTCTAACCAACGGGAAGCGTACGCGAAAGGCTTTGAGCAAGTTCATCAACAGATGATTGAGAACACGCAAAGAACCGCTACCCTCGCCTCTATTGGTGACAGCTTAGCGATTTCGGTAGCTGATGCTCAGAGCATTCTAGAACAACAGAAACAAGCATTAACACCAGAACTGCAAGCCAGCGAAAAGCGCTCGATTCAAATCATCATATTGCTGACGGGTGTGGCTTTAGTTATTGGCATGACGAGCGCCGTGTTGGTGACTCGCTCTATTACTAAAGGCATCGCACAAGTTAAACAGATCACCAACGAGCTTTCTCAGGGCAACCTGAATGTGGAAGTGAACATTGAGAGCAAAAATGAGATTGGCGAACTGCTGACTAATATGGAGATCACCATTGAATCTCTGCGCGATATTGTTGGCCAAGTGAACCGTTCTAGCGTGCGTATTGGTGAGATGTCGGAGTCACTCAATCAAGTGACAAATAACAGCTCGACCAACGCAACACAATTGAACAGTGAAATGATCAATATCTCTTCTGCCGTTGATCAATTAGCTTCCAGCACATCAGAAATTGCGGCAAGTGCTAACCACGCGTCTCAAGTTGCCAACCAAGCCACCGAGAATGTGGCGATGGGACTGAAAGAAGTAGATAAGACACTGCATGAAATTGGTAGCGCCGATGAAAGCATGCAGGTAAGCAGCCAGAAAGTGACTGACCTACACAAAGAGTCGATGAACATTGGTGCCATTCTTGAAGTAATCAAAGGCGTTTCTGAGCAGACCAACCTGTTGGCATTGAATGCGGCTATTGAAGCTGCGCGCGCAGGTGAACAAGGTCGCGGATTTGCAGTAGTAGCCGATGAAGTAAGAACGCTCGCTAAACGTACCCAAGACTCTGCTAGCCAGATTGATGAGCTCATCACCTCACTACAACGTGGCGCTAAAGATGCGTTAGAGTCTATCAAAGAGAGCCACAGCACGGTTTCAGACGCTTCAACGCAGGCGCAGCAAGCTTCTCAGAATTTACATGTGATTAATCAACACATCCAAGACCTGAACCAAGCCAACAGCCAAATCGCGGTGTCGGTTGATGAGCAGGATCGTCTTACCAAATCACTGGGTGAAAACGCGCAAGGTGCAAACACTATTGCTCAAAGCAACCAAGAGTCGGTAAGCAGCATTTCAGGTGCAGCGAGCGACTTAACCGAGGTTGCTCATCACCTAGAGAGCCAAGTTAACCGATTTAGAACCTAGCCAGCCAGTCTATACACAGCTGACACAGTTCCAAACCAGTAATAAAAAGCCCCCTACACATAAGTGTCGGGGGCTTTTTTAAGTTAATCTAACTCTAACTTGTAGCTTAGAGTTAGATTAGCCCTACTGAATCTTCAAGCGTTGAATCAGAGTCTCTTCGTCTAACTGATACAACTCATCAAGCAAGTTAATTTGCAAGCTACCTGGGCCGCGAGAGTTTTCAGCCGCGATTTCACCAACCACGCCTAATACCGCTGCTGCAGCTAAACCACTATCATCACCAACAGCCGCGAAAGCACCCGTCAATGCAGTTAAAGTACACCCCATACCCGTCACATACGGCATCATTTGGTGTCCATTGTTTAACGTCACCACGCTGTCTTTGGTGACAACGTAATCCGTCTCGCCTGAAATCACCACATTTGCACCGTATTCAGCCACTAAGCATTGTGCAGCACCTAACGCAGCATCACTGCTATCTAGCGCATCCACACCTTTACTCTGCGCTTGCTCACCTGCTAATGCAATAATCTCAGACGCGTTACCACGAATAATTAACTTATCCGCTAAACGTGCGATTTGACGGGACGTCTCGGTACGCAGCGTACTTGCGCCACAACCCACAGGGTCAAGAACCACAACCTTGTTGTTCGCATTCGCTTGTTCAACAGCAAAACACATTCTTGGCGTCCAAACGCTGTCGAGCGTGCCGATGTTGATCACCAAAGCGCCAGAGAAAGACATCATCTCTGCCAGCTCTTGTTGCGAGTGCGCCATGATAGGCGAAGCACCAATCGCCAGCAGAGCATTGGCCGTGTTATTCATCACCACGTAGTTGGTGATGTTCACAACCAACGGCTTTTGCTCTCGTACTGCACGCAGCGATTGGATGATTTGTTCAGTTAGCATGGGTTAATCCTTATTCGTGAAAGTCGCTTTTAATCCGCTGTTGAGTCATCAAGTGCATTCAGACCTTGCTGCCAGAAAGCCACTTCCATACGTGTTGCCGTTTTGAAGATATGAACGATGTTCTGACCGCGCTCGCTGTTAATATCAATTTCAGCCAGTAGCTGATTGAAATACTCTGCGCCCGTTGCCACGCCCGATTGGAACTCTTCTCCGCCGTAAAGCTGTAACCAACTCGCGTATGGGTTACCTTCTAAAACAGTATCACTGCTTTCTAGAAGCGCTTTACCAATCACGGCATAACCAATTGAACACGGAGCCAGTGCCGCATAAAGATCGACAAGATCACCCGTCATACCTGCATCTAGAACGTAGCGCGTGTAAGCGACTGTGCCAAAATCTTCAGGTTCGTTTTCCAAGTCAGATTCCGTTAAACCCCACTGACCACAGTAAGTCACGTGGTGTGAAATTTCAGAATCTAATAGAGCATGAACACTTGGCAGAGCACGGCGCATATCTGCCAAAGTTTTAGCTTTGTAAATCGCCAATGCATAAGCGCGAGCATACTGCTTCAAAAACAGAAAATCTTGCTTCAAATAATGCAGAAAACACGGCTGAGCAAGAGTGCCGTTCGCCAGCGTTTTAACAAAATCATGCTCGGTGTAGTCTTGCCAATCTTGCTGACAGGCTTGGATTAAGTCTTGGTATTTCATGAGATTCCTTAGTCAAAAGTCGGTACGTAATCTGCGGCTTTTGGTAGTGATTTGATAATACCTTTGTCGAACATGAACTGCGCGTAATCATCGTAACGCTTCATATCTACAGCTGAAGGGCGAAGTGCAAAACGAGTCAGTGTGTCGTTCCACGCGCGTTGGTTAAGTTCGTTGTTCAACGTATCTGGTGAATACGCCACAAACTCACTCCATGAATCTTGAGGGTGGTTCACGATGTAAGTTGTTGCTTGCTCAAGTGCTTTATTGAATGCTTTGATTGCTTCGTCGTCGTGTTTCTTTGCGTTCGCCACAAAGATCAGCTCATCGTAAGCTGGCACACCATGCTCTTCTGGGAAGAATGCTTTCGCTTTAAAGCCTTCAAGCGCTAGCTGGTTAGTTTCGAAGTTACGTAAGCCACCCCAAATTGCGTCTACCTTGCCCGATGCCAATGAAGACGACAGTGCCCAACCGACATTGATGGTTTGCACGTCAGTAAACTCAACGTTTTCTTGAGCCAGCATGGTGCCGATCGTCGCTTCTTCGTTGCCCGCAATCGCAATACCGATCTTCTTGCCTTTCAGGTCCGCTAACGAATCGTTCTTGCCGTTATCTAAAACCATGAGCGTGTTCAGTGGCGTTGCGATAAGAGTTGATGCGCGAACTAGAGGCAAGCCTGCTGCCACATCCATAGTTAGGCTTGGTTGGTAGGTTACGGCTAAATCGACCTTACCTGCTGCGACAAGTTTCGCTGGAGTGCTTGGGTCAGCTGGCTCTTGGATTTCAACCTCTAGGCCTTGGTCAGCAAAGTAACCACGCTCTTGAGCAATCACAATTGGGCCATGGTTCGGGTTCACAAACCAATCCAACATCAATGTCAGTTTCTTTTGTTCAGAACCCGCCAATGCATGACCTGAAACTAGCAAAGCAAGCAGTGCTACTGCACCTACCAATTTGGTGTTTTTCATAGTTAACCTTTCCTTTCGAATATTATTATTGTGTTTGTCGATCTAATTTTTAACGAGGTGTTGTTTAGATAAATAGCCTTGAGCGAAGCTTTATTAAACAAAGAGTTATTGAGCTAGCCATCACTGGTTCTCCCAAGGGATAGCTTTTTTGAGTAATTTGTCTGTGATGAAGTAGAGCGAGATAGAGAGCACCGCCAAGATAAACAAGGCCGCGAACATCTCATCAATGATCATGCGCGCATTGGCTTGCAGCATTAGATAGCCTAACCCTTCACTCGAACCCACCCACTCGCCGACAACCGCGCCAATTGGAGCAATAACCACAGCGACACGAATACCTGACGCCAATGTTGGCAGTGCAGCAGGCAGTTGGATGTGACGAAGCAGTTGCCATTTCGATGCGCCCATCGTTTTGGCAAGATCGAGATAACCTGTCGGTGTATTGCGTAGGCCGTCATAACAACAAGTGGTTACAGGGAAGAAGATAATGATCGCCGCCATCACCACTTTTGAGGCGATGCCATAGCCAAGCCACAACATCAATACTGGAGCAATCGCAAACACAGGAATCGCTTGGCTAGCGATTAAGATAGGTAACAGCCAGCGTTTTAGTGGTTCGAACATCAACATCTGTAGGGCGAAAAATAGCCCCATCGACAAACCGAGTAGCAAGCCAAGTAAGATCTCTTGCGCAGTCACCCAAGTGTGTTTGAGCAATACATCGTAGCGTTCGAATAGTTTAATAAAGACTTCTGCAGGCGCTGGCAGAATGAAGCTCGGCATCTCGAAGATAACGACCACCATTTGCCATAAACCGAGAATCACAGCACTGCTGATAAGCAAACGAACAACAGGATTCATCTGACGATGGCGTGTAGTGGCAGCCTGTCCGTTAGTTGAATGAGCTACAGCTTCGCTTCGCGTTAGATCATTCATAATCACGCTCCAACTGATCTAAGATCGCCTGTTGCAACTCGGCACACTCACCATCGAGCACTCGTGGCGTTGAGGTGTGAGGCACAGGTAAAGAGTGAGCACTCGCAGGCATGCCTTGCAACACATACAAGTTATCCGCCAGACGCACCGCTTCTTGCGGATCATGGGTGATCAACACAACGGTTTTATCTCTCAACAGTTCACACGCTAAGGTCTGTAATTTGTGTCTTGTTACTGCATCCAGTGCTGAGAAAGGCTCATCCATCAACACGACAGGTTTGTCTTGCATTAAGGTGCGAGCCAGAGCAACACGCTGGCGCATACCACCAGACAACTGATCCGGCGTAGTATCCGCGTAATCGGCCAAACCAACTGAAGCGAGTAACTCGAACGCTCGGTTCCTTTGCTCTGCGTTTTGATGCTTGTTCGTGGTGTTCTGGAAGCGATGGCTCAGGCATACATTGTCGATAACCGATAGCCATGGCAGTAACAAATCTTGCTGTGCCATGTATGCGATACGATCAGTTAGAGGCAGTTCATCAGACGTTGCCAATGTACCCTGCCACTCCACCTTGTCTTCCAACAAACCTGCCAAATAACACAATACCGTCGTTTTCCCACAACCACTGCGTCCAAGTAGCACTGTCCACTTACCTGCGCTTAAGTTAAGTGACAGCCCCGACAGGGTCGCGTGCTCGCTATCTCGGTAACGCAACGTCGCATTGCTAAGTTGAACGCCAACCGTATTAACGGACATTACCGTGCCCAGCGAAAAAGTGATTTACTGGGCCATGACCTTGACCGACTTTCAACTCGTCAGCATGGGCAATCGCGAGTGAAATGTATTGTTTACCCAGGTCTACAGCCTCTGGGAGCGTGTTGCCTTGAGCCAAGAAAGAAGCAATAGCAGAAGAGAGCGTGCAGCCCGTGCCATGAGTGTTTTTGGTAGGAAAACGCTTCGCGCTAATCACAGCAGATGCAGTTGGTAGAATCAGTAAGTCATTGCTGTTTTCATCTTTCTCTAGATGACCACCTTTTAGCAGAACGGCTTTAGCACCTAAAGCGCGCAGATCTTCAATCATGTCCTGCATTTCGGCTTCGCTTTCAGGTACCGGCTTGCCTGTTAACGCCGCGCCTTCAGGTAAGTTAGGGGTAATAATGTCGGCGAGCGGAATCAGCTCTTGTTTTAGCGTAGTGATAGCAGAGTTTTCTAGAAGAAGGTCGCCGCTTGTCGCGACCATTACAGGGTCAATTACCAAGTGTTTTGGTTGGTATTGTTTGATTTTGTCTGCAACGACTTTGATGATTTGCGAATCCGCCAACATACCAACTTTTACCGCCACGATATTCAGATCGGTGAACACCGCATCTAACTGGCTAGCAACATGCTCAAGTGGGATTGGAAAAATGGCTGATACGCCTTGGGTATTCTGAGAGGTAATCGCAGTAATCACCGAACAAGCGAAGCTACCCGTTGCAGACATGGCTTTAATATCCGCTTGAATACCTGCGCCGCCGCCACTGTCAGAACCAGCGATCGTCAATACAATCGGAGTGTTTGTTCGAATCGAACCATCAGCAGAGTGCTGCGAAACTGAGGCTTTTGGCGTTAAATCTTTTGAAATAGAACTGTGTGTCATTGTCGCTCCTACTATCTTACAAGACGTAGGAGAACGAACACCGATCGAAGGAGAAGTCGCAATAAACACATGAAAGTTTTCATGGGTGCAGACGCAGATCGAGTGCTTATAGTTCCCTACGCCAGTGTTAACTGAATCAGGTTCAACGGGTCTCGATTAACGATCTCAGCAAACACCAAATAAGGTATATGCCCCCCGACTATTGATAGCGATAGTAACAGCACTCTCACAACTGAGATACTGATTTTATTCAATTATAAGAATTACACATGAAAAAATTTCAATTAGGCAAAACAAAACAAATACTTATAACGTTCCTTTAGATGGCTTCGACTGTATAAACAAGCACAACACAATCAGAGACATACCTAACCAGCCTGTAAAAGGAATCAGCTCACCGACAACACAGACGGCAAGCACCGCTGCAACTACTGGTTCAAACAGAGTCAGCAGGTTGGCACTGCTCGCGGTGACATGGCGTAAACCAAAACTGAAGGCGACATAGCCCAAGCATTGTGGGATTAGCGTCAGATAACTGATGACTAATACGTTGGTTTGCGAGGAAAACAGGTTCTCACCCGTAAACCAGAGCGTTGGCAGCAGCATCATCGCACCGAGGCCAAAAATACTGCCCATCGCCGCTTGCGACTTAATCCCTTTATCGATCAGTGCTTTTGTCGCCCAAGAATAAATGGCGTAACACAGCCCTGCTAGCAAACCTAACGCAATACCCAACAGCTTGAGATCATCACCTGACTCATTCGTCGATGAAGATTCTGAAAACACCAACAACCCAATACCCACCACACCAATCGCAAAGCTAGTGAGCCAACGTTTGTTGATATTATTCTTTTTGCTAATCAGACACTCTAACAATGCCGAAAAGAAAGGCGCGGTTGTAATCGAAACCACGGTACCAATCGCCACGCCTGATAATTTCATTGAAGAATAGAAAGCTAAAGGATAGACCGCCAAAGCCAAAGCGCTCACTGTCAGCAGCTTCTTGTTCTGCAAAAGTTTGTCGAAAGCGAATAGGATTTTTCGATACGCCAAGCCGGCTTGCATTAGGCCACCGACGCCCATAGAGAAAGCACCAATTGCTAATGGGCTTAGATCAGGAGCAAAGCTTGCAGCGGTGCCTGTCGTGCCCCATAAAATAGAAGCAAACAAGATAGCTAAAGTGCCCGTTTGGAATTCGTTAACGCGATTGATGGCAAGATTCATTTCTATTACCCAATTTTCAGTTCTGAAATAGATAATAGTGAAGATTGATAAAAGTTAGTTTGCCGAAAGGACGCTATTGTTGTTTCTAAAGACTGTCTTTCATTGAGCCTAGAAACGCCCTTGGAGACATGCCAAAGTGCTGAGAGAAGCGACGACTGAAAGCAGACACATCACTATAGCCCACATTTTCAGCAATCAATTGAACCGGTAAATCGGTATGAGTTAACAAGGCTTGGGCTTTCTCCATGCGATATCGAGTGATGTATTTAAGCGCACTGATGCCCAAGCACTCTTTGAAGCGTTTTTTGAATTGAGTGGGGCTCAAACAAGCCGTTTCTGCAAGTTGCGAAATGGATAATGGTTGTGTGTAATTATCCGCTATCAGCCTTTGTACAGCGCGGATTCTTGGGTCGATGCTCTTGCTCACTTGTTGTTGCTCTAACAGCAGTGAAAACACATCCAAGATGGATGACTCAATACCGCTATCGACCTGATATTCCAGCTGCTTCTCAACAAACAACAAGAAGCTCATCAAAGGTGGCGTTATCGTGAAAACCGAGAGCTCGTGCTCTAACAAATGCTGAGGCAACACAGCCATATCCGCGACAATAAACCGCGCTGCTTCGTCCGCTTTAAACGCATGTGCTGTGGTTACCGGAATCACCACACATTCGCCCACCGCCACTTTACCGACATACCCCACCATTTCGATATTAATACTGCCTTGGATCGGCAATACCAGTTGATGATGGTCATCATGAGCATGGGTATTAAATTGCTTGGTGTAAGATCGAATGCTTAAGCTAGATTTCATGAGCAACGCCGGAGTACATTTCGCTAGGTTAAAGTAAGAGATACAAAGTTACATTATCACTTCCCTAGAGTCACACTCAATGATCATCAAATTCATGCTAACTAGGTGACATGATCAAAAACGGCCTCTAAATGAGAGGCCGTTTTTATTCGAATGCTTAATCACGTCAAAGATTTAAAACGATACTTGGTTATCCTGACCAACCACTACCTGAACACTATTTTGAACTTCATAAATGTCAAAACCATCAGCAACCGGATCAGCATTGTCTTCATCACTGTCGTGTTGCGCGGTACAGGTATAACCCAATGAGTAAGTACCTGGATCAATAAATCCCAGAGAGAACTCATAGTTAGTCTGTGCTTCATTCATTGCCACTGATGCTGAAGTAATCGGCTTCACCTCATCGGAACCGCCAATAGGCGCCATGTCAGCTTTGTCGACATTACCTTCATACAAGTACACCGACTGAACATAAGTATTATCATTTGTAGGGTTACAAGCTTCAAAAGTGGTACTCGAAACAGTACCTTCAATGTTTCCTGTCTCAACCGTATTGATAAGGCTTACAGACGTTCTTTGAATAGTGTAATCAGGGAAAGTCGAACTGTTCTTTAGGCCACGTCGAAGATCGAACTCGACAACAAAATCGTTACTCTGTTGGTTCACATTAAATGAATCATTAAAGTAAAGCACGCCAGCGTTATCTTCTTTACCAACACCTTGCGGGCACGCGCCATTACCTTTCACCGTTAACTCACGAATCGAGTCATCGTTTTCTACAACATAAGATGGATGTGTCGGGTGATCGCCATCATTCGCAAACACACATAGTTTATAGCTACCTACTGGAACTACCTCGTTTTCAATCAAAGGAAGTGCATCGCTTCCTTGGTAATCCAATAAATTGACACTTAATGGAATAGGATCTTCACCGTCTGGCAACGGGTCGCCATTTTCATCAACGTAATCACCGTTTTCGTCCGTTTTATACACGTCATACACTAGCGTTGTACCTCCCTGAATCGGAAGTAAAGCTACCATGCTGAATGTCACCGTCACATCTTTAACATCATCGACGGGCGCATCACTCACACTCAAGGTAATGGGTGTCGTACTGCTTGATGATCCTGAGTCTCCGCCACAACCAACAAGCCCGGCCAACACAAGGCTAGCTAAAGCCGTTTCCTTTAAATATTTCATAACTCATTTCCTATAAAATCACTGCTCAATAAAGGGCTTATTTGAGTGCCCTCTTATTCTTTTTCTTGTTGTGACCCATAAATAAACAGCGCTATTGTTTGATGATCCCTACTATTCAGGGCATTCCTCATCCAAAAAACACTGTTCATCAAGGTGCACATATCAAGTCGCACATATCAAGTCGCACATATCAAGTCGCACATAGGTTAATTAAGTCTAGTAAGTAAATTGTCAGTAGCAACGCATGTTTGGCAAAAGTGCTGTCAATTGTGTTGAAATAGTCGTTGAGTAGAAAATGGGAAGCAGGGATTGAAAGCAACTTGATCAAAGTGAATAATCGCCACCAAGATCAAAAAAGGCCGTTAAGACAGCCTGTTGCTGAACTTAAACGACCTTTTCATTGAATTTTGATTAAGCTAATTCGATCTTAGCTCATTCAAATTCGCTTATTTTTGAAGTTGTTCTTTAGCCGCTTCAACCTTAGAGAAATCTAGGCCAAGCTCTTCAACGGCTTCTTTGATTAGCGCAGGGTTTTGCATTACCTGGCCCATCAGCATTTGAAGTTTATCTTGTGGTAAGCCAAGTTGGCTGATCGTCGCCATTGCTGCAAGAGGGTTCTCGGTCAACGTCTTGAATAGCTCGCTGATCTGCTCGTCGCTAATATTGTTCTCTTTCAACATTGCTAAAATCGGGTTCATTTTTTTGCCTTTGAAACACTAAATTAAGTAGGAGCACAGCATACCATCTAGCTGTGCTCGATTGTACTAGCAACTTATACTTTGCCTACTGTGAAGTAACCCTAAGCCTAGCGAGACTCTAATGGGTAAGAGCGGTAGCTCCACATACCATAGGTTCTAAGCGCATCTCGGTAGATACCTAGTAGCTCACCATCACTCGCCTTCTTAAGATCTGCGAGTGGCTTGTCTGGGTAAGAAACCGTATCAAAAGTAATGCCCTGAGGGCCGGTTTGCCAGCTAGCGATTTCAAACAGAGTTTGACCACGACGAACATGGCTTGCCGAGCTAATAATGGTCGCGTGCTTAATATCATGGCGAGCAAGTGCGTAGCTACTGAATAAGGCATTGCCTACCGTGCTGGTCGCGTAATTCTCTTCGATGATGCGATCTTTGCTTACCCCTTTCTCGATAAGCCAATCCGCCATTAACTTACCTTCAGTCTTGTGGTTCTTGGGCACGCCACCCGTTAACACGATCATCGCATCTGAGTTCGCCTTAGCCATCGCCAATGTTGTCTCAAGACGCTCAATCAAAATTTGATGCATAGAGCCGTCTGGATTAAGCGCATAGCCCAAAGTGACAATCGCGCCATGATGATCAAGCAAGCCTTTATCCGCAGACTCTTTCAACGGTGTTTCTAACACGCGGTCGACCGTAGCAAAAATGCGTTTGATGTCTTCTGCTTTACCTTTGTTCAGGCTTTCCAGTTTCTCCATGTGCTTATTGGATTCACTTTCATTGCCTTCAAATCGCTGCCAAACCGCAAGGTAAGCATGAAGATCAACATCGTCTGGTGCAACCGTCAGCGCTTGCTCAAACAGCTCAATAGCGCGCTCTGCATTCTTGTTGTAGATCTGAGCGTTCGCTGCCGAGATAAGCAAATCAGTACGGTAAGGTTCTAGTTGGTAAACTTCTAACAATCGGTTAGTCACAATTTCCATGTTGCTTGGCATTTTAGCCGTAAAGCCCGCGTGAGAAATTCTTGCCGGAGACTTAAACGCCTGCAACGCATCAAGAAGTAATTGGTCGACAACTTGTCGCTTAGTCACCAACTGCGCGTAATCCGCAGAAGCCTGTACTGCGCCGTCGTTAGCAGCAAAAGAATAAGGTGTTGCGCCAAAAGCCAGCATGCCACCAAGAGCGAGGGCGATAATGTTCTTTTTCATGAAAAGATCCTGTGTCGTTAAGTGTTCACATCAGATTTGCTCACCAATGTAAGTCCCTAAGATTAAAAAACCGTGAAGCACACCTTAATCTCTAACGTTTATATTCGTTTGTTGCATAAGGTGTGGCAGCAGATCACGATTTTGAACTTACCAATAAGCCTGTGCATCCAGATAATTCTGGTTTGAACCAGTGCTCAACGTTTTTGTTGGAATATCTGACTGCGGATTTCATACGCCCTATCCCGCCAAAAACCACCCATCACAAATCCGAACTCCGCATAAAGCAACGAATCAAAAAAACCACTTTAAGCTCATTTTTTCAACAACTTAAAATCCAACACACTGAATCGCGCGATTTTACCCCTCGCTCAAATAACGAGGTCTTCAACACATAGAGTTGGAATGCGAGTCAGAAGATCTTCAAATAATTCAAAATCAACCATTGAACGATCGTTCAAGTGGTGCTTTAATAAATGACCAATACAAGGAGTTACCCCATGCTTAAGTTCTATTTTCACCAAACACCAAACCCAATGAAGATCGCTCTGTTTTTGGAAGAGACAGGCCTAGATTTTGAACTTGTTCCTGTCGATACCTTAAAGGGTGAGCAGCATTCACCGGAATATCGTTTAATCAATCCAAATGGCAAAACGCCTGCGATTGAAGATGAAGGACAACGTGTATTCGACTCTAACGCTATCCTTCTGTATCTCTCAGAGAAAACAGGCAAGCTTAGCGGTCAGCCAGAAGACAGAGCTGAACTACTCTCTTGGATGATGTTTATCGCGAGTGGCCTTGGTCCATATTCAGGCCAATCGGTACACTTCCGCCATGCTGCACCAGCCGGCTTAGACTACGCTGTGAACCGATACCTACGTGAAGCACAACGTCACTACGAAGTGTTAGAGAAGCATATGGAAGGTCGTGAATTTATCGTAGGAAATGAGTACACCATTGTCGATGTCGCTGCATGGGGTTGGATTGACAAAGCACCAGTCGTGCTTGGTGAAGAAGGCCTAGAACCTTACCCGAACTTGAAGCGTTGGTTTAACGCAATCAACACTCGCCCTGCTGCACTGCGTGCTCGCGAAATCGGCAAAGGCATTGAGTTTAAAACCGAACGTGATGAAGAAGCAAAACGAGCACTGTTTCCTTCGAATTTCCCAATCAACGAATAATTCAGCATGAAGTAAACGATGTGGAGCGAAAGCTCATTACTGGGCGAGCTATCTAAAAATCAATAGTATTGTTTCTATTAACTGATACCACACTAGTTAAAATATCAATACTATTGATATAGCTATTGTAAGAACCCTTACCGACATCCGATGGTGTCTCTGTCGGTCGTGCCGGGGAAAAGTCCTGAATCAGTTACTCTAGATCGCAGCGAATTTGTAAAGCATATGTTAGGCATGAATTAAACTTCGACTACAAAGCATAAACTTATTTTCAAGATACCAAATGAAAAAACAATCATGTGACAATCAACTAAAGAGACGATAAATGAGTTTTACAAAGACTAATAGCATTTGAAAGTAATATTAATTTTTGAATGCTAATTCAAATAATTAGGCGTTCTGATAGTTTTGCTTTTTTCGTTAATATTCTAGGCAACAAAATGAGATCAGGCTGCCTTAGTGCTTTACTTGTTACAATATCTGGTACGTGCTATCTGTCTATAGGTTTTTCAGGACTTGAGAATCAGTATGGTATGGGCAGGAGCTGCGTTAATCGTCTTAATCGTGTTTAATTTGACGCTGCCACTCTCTTTAGGCGCTTACTTTTATACTACAAGTATATTAGGTTGGCACTGGTTTGAGGCATCATTATTCACGTTAGTACTAATAACCATCATAGTTCCTGCGATCATTAAATCTGTTAGTCACATTCTAAATCCAGCGTCTTCTGAAAATTAGACAGATTATTAGCGCGCAGGTTTAATGACATTGATTTTATCAATTTCACGTAAAAAAAGAGCCGCTAAAATGAACTGACCCCCAAT